>JBKEAN010000212.1:0-26884 GCA_047972415.1 Mangrovibacterium sp. | reverse complement strand
CTGTTCATCGGTGTAGCCGGTATTATCAAACACATCCGAGTCGGTAAGCAGGTCGAAGCCATACTGAAACGCCAGGGCTTTGTTCCGATACCAACGCGCCGTATGCGGCATTAAGGTCTCCAGTGTGTCATCAACCTCGGCTTTGTGCAGGTCGAAAAGCTTTTCCAATGCCCACACCGACACGGCCACAATGTAAAAGAAGATGCTCTCCAGGGAAACTTTCGAAAACTGCTGGTCGAATGTTTTGCTTTCGTCCAGCCCGTAAGCTTCAACAATTGTTGCATCGGCCAGAAAGGCCGCTGTCATTTCGCTTTTTATTTCTGCTATTGTCCGTGCCATATTTCTATTGTACAATGAAATCCACATTAATTGCCCAGTAGCTAATTCCCTCCAGTTCGGCAGCTACCAGTTTATCGTCGGCAGTTAGGGCGGTGGCTGGTGTGAGGCCATTGTTGGCGTAATAATTGGCAATTGGTTTGCTCGAAACATCCACCGCATCAACCAAACCACCGGCGGCCAAGTCATCGGTTACCGACAGGCCATTTGCCGAAGCCAGGGCAAACACCGCGTCGATGCTCCCGGCTTGCTGTATTGCCAGGTCAAACAGAGACTGCCCGTCGAGAATGGTTATCCTTTCCATAACTTTGCAATTAACTGAATCGGTTTACTCAATACCTTTAGCTTGCCTTTGGCCAGCAAATAAGCCAGACCTGCAACGAGCAGAATAAACAGCAACTGCCCGGCTCGTATGTACACCTTTTGCAACCAAGTTAATTTATTGACCTCGTAAGGAACCGGAACTTTTACCGGTACTTCGCGATAGACAATACTGTCTTTTGCCTGGACGTAAACGGTATCGTGAACCGTCTTTAAAGTGTATTTAAAGTTTCCGTTCTGGAACGACGTGCCACTCTGAACGCCTTTGCTCTTGGCTTCATTCAGCTCAAGCATGATAACCTGGTTTAAGCTGTCGCACTCGAACAAGGCCTGAACCGATGCACTATCGGCAGGAACTTGAACCGGGACAAGACGCTCAACAATGCGTTCTTTATACTGAATGGGTACCTGTTGAACAGGAACCTGTGCCGACTTACAACCGACCAATACAACAAGAAAAAACAACATGATATCAATAGTCCTTTTCATCTTTTGTTTCATTTAGATTTACACCTGTATTATTCTCAACCCTCCGTTCAATAAATAGCTTCAATACTCTGAATATTTTACCACCAAGCAGAGCATCCATATTTTCAGATATACTCCATGCATAAAACCCGCTTATAATCCATGCTGCGATATTGTAGCTTTCGGCCAGATGTTGATTCATTTCCCGATCCATTGCGTAAAGTAGTGCAACCAGCACAGTGGCTGCGATTGCCCTGGCAATGGCTACAAAAAGTCGCTTCATGCAGAACCGTTCCTTTCGAACGATGATAGACCGAGAAATGCCGCTTATCAAGTCCAGAAGTAAGGCTATCCACATCACATGTATTGCACCGGTTATCTCAACGAAATAGGAAACTACTGCAAAAAATATCCCGCTAATCGCGTTGTAAATATGATTGTTTAACCAGCTCCACATGATTACATCGCGCTATAAATTCCATACTTGTACTTCAATACCTGTCCGCGATTGCCTGAGCGTTTAAAGCTCACGTGAATCCAGTCGGGCTGAAAGTTATTGCCCTCTTCCCAAATCAGTTGGTCAAATTGCAGGTGAGCCCGAATGATATTGAACGCGGTCGCTTTGTCGCGGCAAACGATATCAGCCGCTTCGCCCTTCACGTGCTGGCTGGTTGCGGCTCCGCCAACCCTGCGGTTAACAACCGGTGACCGGTACCCGCTAGTAACGGTTATGGATTCGCCGAATAAGTTCCGTAGCGGTTGCAGCACATGCTCGACCAAGGCCTTCATTTTTTCCAACTCAGCAGCTCCCGGAACATTGGCCAACCCCGTATTGGTGGTTGTCAACTCTTCTAAACTGAAATTTTCCGATAGTTTCATAACTCTACTTCAAATGTGGAGAGGTCACTTCCGACGGTTATTTTAGCGTCGGTCATGCCATCCGATTTTAATTCGTTGGTTAATTCGGTAATAAACCGCTGCCGTGTTGAGATGCTGGTTGACTTCAGGTAGTTGTCGATACCGAAGCCAAGCGTGGGGTATTCCTTAAACTCTCCCTTTTGCGATTCCACAATCAGGCGTACCCGCTGGTAGTCCGTATTGTCAACCACAAAGCCCGATACAATCAGTCCGGCGGCATCGCGTACCGGCTGAACCTGTAAGTCGTAGCTGCTATCCAATGTAATCCCGTTCATGCTTAACTTATCGTTGCGTTACCTGTTGACGTTGTTTGCCCGGTTTGCGCCGCTGCGGTTCCGGTGGTTGATACCGGTATCCCGGCAGCTACCGTTACTTTCGCACTCTTCACAAAGGCATCAATGGCATCGGCCAGTTCGTTCGCGACCTTTTGCCGCAGGGTGTCCGGGTCGGTTTCGCCGTTTGCCTCGGGCGACACGCCATCGAAAATGCTCTTAAACTGAGCTGCCAGTGCTGTTTTGTCCAGTGCCATTACTTCAGTATTTTCTCCAGTCGGGTTTTAATTTGTTCCAGGGCGGCAATGTTGGGGCTTGTACCAATCACCACAACGATCTTCTGTATCTCGGCAACAAGGTCGGTCAGCGCACTTACCAGGCTTTCGTTTTGCCTAACCATCGAAAACCCATCCTTGTCAATCAGCAGGCTGGCCTCTCCAATGCGGAGCTTCACCCGATCCACCTCGCTACAGCGCAGCACAACGGCTTCGGTCTTCAATCCTTCAATCAGGCCAACCAAAACAGCCGAGCCTTTGGCCGGGTAAATGGTCAGGAAACTGTCCAGACTATCGTCAATCGCGTTTAAGCGCACATCGTACAGATCGGGAGCATCGTCGCGCGTAACAGTGCAGCTTGTTTCGCCCACTTCGGACACCGTACCAGATATAATCTGATTAACCCGAAGTTTACGAACTACCTTCTTAACTGCTGCCTCAAATGCTTGCTCTGATGCCCCCATGTCTGAAACCTACTTTAAACCCGCTTTAAAATCCTTTATTTTGAATTATCGCACCCGATTACATACGTTCGTGCCATTGCGGGGCGACCGTTTAAAATGCGCCCTGTTTCCGGCCTTTTATTCCAACTTGTAACTAAGGCTGTTTTCCCGCGAGAACCCGCTGCCTTCGTCGTAGCTGATCACGACCTTTTCAATCAGGTAGCGTCCGCTGCGTTGCTCTTCGTCTTTGTCGCTTATCTCAAGCGCATCACCGGCATGTGTGCGAGGCGTTCCGAACCCGGTTATGGTTCCGTTGTAGCCATCGTAACACCGCTTGTTGTAAATGCTGGTAGCGTACGCCAGTAGTTCTGCCTCGCTGTATGTTCCCGGATAGGTTACCTGGATGAGTGAGGCATCCTTTGTTTTACTGCCCACTTCAACGGTTTGCTTTTTACCGTCGGGTTTCAGGGCTGTAACCTTCACATGTAGTTTGTAGTCTTCCTTGCGCTTGTACTTCAGCTCATTTTTCTTCACCAGGTTCATAATCTTGTCACCCGGATTCAACACATAGCTGTGTACCGTCAAGCCGGAACTGTTTGTCAGGTCGCGCAGGTTCACCGACAGTACGCCGTTCTGCAAGCGGCTATACAGCCCGTAGTCTTCTTTAATGCGTTGCAATACCTGGAACGAACTTTCGTGGTCAATCTGGAACCGGCCTAAACTCACATCCGGGCAGTTGAACGATAGTCCATCGGGTATAATATCTGTTAACACCTGCCGAAGCGTAGCCGCCGGGTAGCTTTTAACCAGGTCGTTTTGCCTGAGCGGATAGGTTTCGTCGTCGCAGTGGATCACCAGCGGGTAATCGCTTTCAATCTCGCGGATGTAACCTTTGAACTCCAAAGCCAGCTCGCCGTCGTAACCGGCATAAATTGCCATCGGGTCGCCAACCTTGAATTGCTCCAGGATAAACTTTCCATCCAGGGCGGCGTAATTGCGCGGGATGGTAATCTTTGCGGTATTGCTCATGTCCAGGATGCTCTCCTGCACTTCGAACGAGCTGATGTTGTTGAGCTGCACGTTGCCAAGCGTGACACGCGCAGTCATGTTCAGGAACAAAAGCATAATGATTAAGATTTTGCCTTTCATTTTAATTCTGATTTAAAAGTTGATATTCGAGTGGTTTAATACTGCGGAGCGTGAGCGTGTAGGCAATGGTATCCTCATAACCTTCCACGAAGCTGATTTCAATATCCTTCACATACACGGCCAGAACGTTCACACTTCGCAGTATTTCGCTGGCCACGTTCCAGATTGAATTGACTTCAAACAGCTCATTCAGACTTTTCAGTTTATCAATCGGGAACTCGTGTTCGGTCATATCAATCAGCAAGCCGCGCCAGGTGATTTCCCAAGGCTCAGTTGCAAATCGTTCGACCACCTCTGTGTCGGTATTGTCGATAACCGAAACAACCAGGCGTTTGGCTCTCCGGAGCGTGAGCATGGGCGGTGTGGCAAAAATGTCGGTCAGCCCTTCGGTGATGGAACGGTAAGCGAAAAAGTACGACTAGGTGTGGTTGTTCCGGTGCAACTCCACATCGTCAAAGGTGCCTTCGTTCATCGCGTACACCTCCAGCCCGTAGCTACCGCCTTCGTTCTTCACCTTGCCAAAGCCATCGCTAACCAGGCGGCTAAGTGCCTGGGCTGCCACAAAGCCAAACGCTGTTTTAAATCGTGATTTGAAGTCGTAGATCATAGTTTCACACCTCTCAGTAAGCCTTCATCGGCGAGCCAGGTCAGTTCCTTTATTCGCCTGACATATTCCACATCGTTGAGCGAGTCCGGGTCTTCCTTGAAGAAGAACCGGATCATCGCGTCATATTGTTTTTGTAAATCTTCCAGGTCGCAGCTGCCATCCTTCAGCGGAGGAATAGCAGGCAGCTGCTCTATAAGTTTTTTACAATGCCCTTCCGGACTGGAATCAATTCAGTAATGCCAGTCAAGGCACCGAAGAATAAACCGTCATCAGCCAGTACTTCATCTTTGTGCGAGAGCGCACAAGCTTTCACCAGGATTTCATCAGCCTTTTTGGGGTCTGAGTCAGCCCAGCGGCGATACTGGCCAATGACGGTGCGCGAAGGAACACAGGCTAAAATGGTCTTATAACCGTTGCTTTCATCTTCGCCAAGCGGAAGATCGATCAGCCTCACTTTGTCATCTCCGTGTTTCGCTTTCGCTTCTGCCACCATTTGCTGCGTAATGCCTTCGGGTAATTGTTGTGTTTTTTCTGCTGTCATGATTTAAAGTAGATTAAGGGTTCAAAAAACCGGAGGCCGAAGCCCCCGGCAAAAATTAAACAAGAGATCTATTGCCAACATTGAATTTGATGTCGAGCGGGAAAAGCTCCAGTTCCTTCTCCAGTTCGCCGTCGGTAGTCACTGAGCGACCGTTGCCGGTGAACTTGGCTAAAATGTAGTCCTGGATTAATTCATTGTCCTCGTTTGCAAAGGTCACCGTTACCGGGAAAGGTCGCAGCTTGGCAATGTCGCCGTTCGGAGCAATGCGCTCCAGTTCCGAAACCACATCCAGGGCAAGGGTCATTTTGGCATCCATGTTTTGCTGACCCATTCGCCATCCACGAGGTTTGCGCTTAATACCGCGTTGGTACTGGTGGTCGTACGATGAGTTGTATTCAATATTCGACGGGTTCACGTCGTACATCCCGGCAATGGTTACCACCACATCACCGGCACTGTACACTTCACCCATCCTTCGAAGCATGGTCATGATTAAGAATTTTTAAGGTTTATCGTTCCAACGATAGAGTTCACCGAGCCGGTTGGGATGACGGCAAACTGAACATCGAGCCGTTTTTCAACCAACAGGTCGCTCTCCGGGTAGGTGTAGGTTTCGCCTTCCGATATCAATTCCTTACCGGCCAGCTTTTCAAACACCTGATCGCCGATAGCGTTGTAGTATCCAACCATCGATGCGGGGAGCAAGCCGTCCTCCAGCATCACCGGTTTCTTCAGCTCGTTTAAGTACGCGATGCGCAGAGCCCGTTTGGCTTCGTCCATCGTGTGACTGTAATAGATGGCGTTTTGGTTCATGTTCCCGGCATTGTCAACCACTACCGGGGCACACACGTGTCCGTCGTTCCACCAGTAGCCACTCAGTCCCTGGTAGCGGATCGGGAATACATAGCCCTTGTCGTTTATGGTTTCTAAATCGGCATACACCTCAGTGTATTTTTTGTGGTTCGACAGGCCCCCGGTTAGCCACACCTGCAACGAGGAGCTGGTTAAGTTTTGTGTTTCTACCTCGCCTGGGTTTCGGTTCCAGGCTTGCGAAGCCACAACGCCCAGGAATGTTCCCACATCGGCGAACTTCTTACCTGATGCCCAAGGCAAACCTTCAGCGTAGTCGTAGTCCTGACCAACAACAACAGTCACCTTCTCGTATTCGGCATCCATATCGCGCAAGTCGGGCAGGTCTGCCAAGGTGTCGCCCATGCCCCGGCCTTCAAGGATGCAGTGCAAAGGCATGTCCTTACTATCTGCCCAGTCGGCGAATGACTGCAAAACCGGAATGGCGGCCATCACATCGGCGTTCATATTGTCGAGCAAAGTCTCAACATAGTCACCTGTCGGGTTGAAGATGAAAGCCATATCGGAAATGTTACCTTCAGCAGCCACGGCCAAGGCCTTCGCCTGTTCGGTCATTTCGTCAATCATGACAGTTTGAGCCAGAACCATGATGTGCAGTTTGGTGCCTTCACCGGCGCGGCGGTAGAACTCGGTAATATGCCGGTACAGGTTCACCTCGTTAGCCGAGTCGTAAGCGGCATCAATGCCTATTGCAACCGCATCGGAAGGGCGGCGAAGCACGTAAGCAGTTGCAAGGGCTACTTTACCCGCAACAGCTACGCCATTACCAATTAGTCCAAACTCGCGGCCATCACCGGCAACATTAATACCGATGCGGCCTTCGTTAATTGTTACACCTCTCAAAGTCATTATTCAGTAGTTTTTGAGGGTTCACCGTCTTCAGTTTCTTTATCGGCAGCAGTGTCTCCATTTGTCCCGGCATCTTGTTGTTTTGCTGTCAGTGCGGCCAGCTTCTTCGATGCGGCTTCAATCACGCTTTTGCGGTTTTTGCCTTCCTGCTCTGCTTTTAGTATTGCCTGAACCGCTTCGGCATCGGCAGCTCCTTCAATAGCTGCGATAACATCAGCAGCTTTGCCCAGATCGTTCGTAGCGGTGGCTTCAACGGCTGCTCCAAGCGCAATCTCTGCATACTTGGTTATGTCGCCGCCAACCGAGTGAGCCGCGTAGCTTTGGTTGCTGAAGAACTCGCCCTTTTCGTTTACCCAAATTTGCCTAAATCCGTGTTTCTCGGCCAACTCAACGGCTTGTTTGCGTATTTTATCTGTTACTTTCATGTGCGTTTTTAATGAAGTACCGGCTTGGCATTAACCAAACCGGTACATGGTTAAACATTAAGAACCAAGAGCCGACACGATTGCACCAATCTCACGCTGAACAGAAGGCAAGCAGATGAAATGGTTCTTGTAGGCAATTAAGTTGCGTTGGTTCTGGGGGTCGCTTTTTGCTTCGCTTTTGTAAATGAACATCTTACCGTTCGCCTTTCGAGCCAATCGTTTATTAAAACAAACAGAGGCGCGACGTGCGTTAGTTCCGGGAACAGCACCGAAAGAAACCTTAGTCAATGCGGTAGCATCAAAGAAGGGATTGGCCGAATATTCACGAATCTCAAACCCGAGTTGGTTTAAAATTACACCACCAGAGAAGTTCGTATAGGCTTTTTTGAAAGCCGTATCAGCTAACAATAGATCGTTCACGTGGTCAGAACACAGGATAAGGCGCAAGTCATCTAGTGACATCTCTGCGTTTGTCCATGCCTCGCGTAGGGCAACAACATCCTCCCAGGTTAGGCGCTTTCTCGTTCCGTCCTTTGTTACTTCTCCGGTTGTAGCCAGCACCGGGGTTTTTGCAGCATTGGCAGCCGGTGCTAAGGCATGTGCTGCTTTTTTGAGCCGGTTTTTGATAATAGAATTCGAATGCGAGGTGTTTACCTCTTTTATTTTATCCCATGCAAGCGCGTACAGTTCATCATCTGTTACTGGCGTAACCTTCGTCTGGTACTTGTCAAGAGTCAATGCTACGGGAGTGCCGTTTAACTCCTGCAATGGGATCGGATAAGTGGTATTATTAATCAAAACATCAGGTTCTACATCAAAATAAAGACTGTTAATCGTCTGCATTTCTTCATCACCGGTAACGTATTTCGAATTATCAGGAATATCATCCAGGAAAGTGTCCTTCATGGCATCATCAACCGATTTGATTGCTTCTTTCTCCCATACCTGGCGATAGAAGGTTTCCATCGCAATACCCCCCATTTGCGGCATCGGAATAAATGAGGCGACGAACAATCCGCCAACAAATGGCAAGGCAGGAGCCCCAACGGCTGCGGCAATACCTACACCACAAAAGAGGCTGACAATAAGCGATAACATCGCCGAAATAATAAACTTTGATTTCATTTTAACTATGCTTTAAACTTTTAATAAAACTTTAAACTCTTAATTGTCAGCCCTTACACTTCCGGCTCTACGCCATACTCTGCTTTAAACAGGGCCTTGAAGGTCGCTGGGTCTTCAACCGGCATTTTTTCCAGAGCTTTCGGGTCGTTGGCTTGGTACCACTTCCAGTCTTTGCTAGCTTGCGGGTTTGCGCCGTTGCCGCCTTCGGCCCTGATAAAGCCTGCAATTGGGGTCTTGGTGCCAATGCTTGCCAAGACGGTATTTAATGCCTCCACACCGCTTGTTTCACCAATACCCTGATAAGTTGGGCGGGTGGCGGCGGTAATTTTACCGGCCTTTTCAGCGGCATCAAGAGCGGTTTTGATGCCGGCTTCCTTTTCAGCTTTGGCCTTCGTCTCCAGAGCAGTCAAGCGGTCGTTCTGCGACTTAAACTTTGCCTGCAAAGCAGCAAGCACGGCTGTATCAGAACTTTCAGCCGTTACGCCTTCTAAACCGAAGGTTTCAATCAATTCTTTTTTCATTTTTTCATTTTTTGTCTTGTTCTGTGGAATATCCGTACCCGATGTGAGTGCGGCAAAATGCCCGTAAACACTCTCTTCGGTCATTTGCTCAATGCGTTGTTTGTCGAGTTCCTTGATAGTAGCAATAGATGATATTTTTCGACCAACAAGGCCGAATTCAATCATTTCATCGGCATTCAACCAGTGGTCTTTACCATCAAAGAATTTGCTTTTTATCTCGTCGGCAGGCTTGCCGGTTCGTTGTGCCAGGGTTCTCAGGAAGTTTCCCTCAATGTCCATCAGCAGCTTGGCGGTGTGCAAATGGTCGGTAGCATCACCATTTGAGCCACCGGTAGGGCGGTGAACCATACCGAATCCGTTCTCTGCAATAGTGATATTTTCCTTCGGTATATAGGAAAGTATTATGCAAGCCATTGATGCGGCGATACCGTCGATAATGACGTTTATTTTCATTTTAGATCTGGCAAAAGCACCGCCAACAACATCTCCTTCAAACACCGAACCGCCATAGCTATGCAACCGTAACGTGAGGTCGGTAATGCCTTCCTCTTCCAGTCGATCCAGAATGTCGGTAATCGTGTCGCCATTCAGAAACCAGCCGCCTACGCTACCGTAAGCTTTAAGCTCAGCTTGTGTTTTTGAAATTTTTTTAACCAGCATTTAAACTTGTTTTAAAAAGCCAGGGCCACCGGGGAAATTAATCGCTAACTAAGCCTGAACCATGAAGAATTGGTGGCCCTGCTTTCAATCCTACACCTCACTTAATAGTTGTTGCGGGAGCCGGACTCGAACCGGCGACCTCGGGGTTATGAGCCCCGCGAGCTACCATCTGCTCTATCCCGCGATTTGTCGATGCTAAACTAAATTGAAAAAACAAGCTCGTAAATACCTGTACTAAAGACACTATATAGTATTATAAATAGACTTTACACAGTTATAAATTCTTTTTATAATAACACATTAACACGCGCGAATAGTCCGCTATTTTTGGTGATAAAACATTATTTGAAATGGCTAAAAAAAGGCAAGTGAGGCGGGCAAATCAAGCCGAAATAAGTCACGCCGAAACCCTGTTTTGTGAAAAAAAATGGACTCCCGAAGCAATTGCAGAGGCGCTTGACCGCGATATAAAAACAATCTACGCTTGGCGGGATAAATACCTATGGGAAGAAACGAAAGACCTATTCGATACCGGCCCTACAGAGTTGAAAAAAATTCTGTTGAAAGAAGCCGTTCGCATAGCAAAAGGCGAAGCCAGAAAGGATGATGACGGCAACATCGTAAAAGGGCTCGATGCAGATGCCCTGAGTAAGGTAATGAAGGCTTACGATTACATGAGTCAGAAAGCAAGCCCATCGGTTTGTCGCGACATACTGGTAGAACTGGACAACTGGCTGAGCATGCAAGACCCGAAGCTGGCTGCCGAGATGACCAAATGGCATAAGCAGTTTTTAATCTTCAAAATACAACAGGAAGGTGGCAACTAATTTCGATAGGATACTTCGGGAGTATGAGCTACACTCCGAGCGCATTCAGAAAGCAACCTTTCTGAACATTCACGAAACCTTTGAGGAAAAAAACAAGCGCATTCGCAAGCTTGAAAAGGTATATTCCGATTGGTTTGAGTATTACTTCCCAGACTATGCGACTTGTGCCTGTGCGGACTACCACAAAGAGATAGCCCGTGACATTGTAAACAACCCGGTTATAAAAGCTTTGCTCAACATTTACAGGGCAGGTGCAAAATCGGTTCATGCCGTGTTGGGTATTCCAATGTTCCTCGTGTTTGCAAGGCAGGAGCTTTGGTTTATGCTGATCATTGGCGAGAACTACGAAAAGGCTGTGCGCCTGCTGGCCGATATCCAGGCAAACCTGAAGTTCAATAACCGGTTGATTAACGACTACGGCAACCAGTTTAAAATGGGTGACTGGAGCGAGGGTAATTTTACAACCCGTTCAGGCGTTCACTTTCATGCACTTGGTTTTGGTCAAGACCCGCGAGGCTTACGGCACGGCGAACATCGCCCGGACTACATTGCCTGCGATGATATCGACAATCTGAAGCGATGCAACAATGACCGATTGATCCGTGAGGGTATCGACTACATTACCGGTACGCTCTGGGGCTGTTTCGATAAGGGTAAGGAACGCTTTGTTTTTAATAATAACCTTATCCACAAAAACTCGCTTATGGCTAAGCTGATTGAAATATCAGTCACGGCCAATAAAGAAGCCAAAGCAAGCGGACTGCAAAAGCCATACTATTATTATAAGATACCTGCCATACTCGACGATCAGTTTACACCAAGCTGGATAGCCAAGTACACCGCTGCCTATTGGCGCGAGAAACGGGCAGCCACACCTTACCGCTCCTGGATGCGCGAGTACATGTGTACGCCGTTGGTTGACGGTTCCATCTTCAACCCGGAGTGGATACAATATAAAAAGATGCTCCCGATTAACCGGTACGATGCGTTGGTTCTGTATGGTGACTTATCCTATAAAGATAAAGGCGACTACAAAGCGCTAGTGCTTATTGGTAAGATTGGGCGTGAGTTCCATGTGCTCCATTCGTTCGTTAAACAAACATCGCGTGCCATTTGTGCCGGTTGGTTGTACGACCTGTACGAACGCCGGAACCTGAGCAACTACAATATCAGCTACATGATGGAGGGCTTGTTTGCACAGGATGAATTTGTAAATGATTTCGACACGGAAGGCGATCGTCGAGGATACTATATACCAGTGGTAGCTGACAAGCAATCGAAGGGAAACAAGTTCGACCGAATTGAGAGTATGGCCGGTCACTTCGAACGCTTGAACGTGTGGTTTAATGAAGATGAAAAGAACTACCAGGGACAGGTTAACCTGGTTGACCAATTGTTGGCATTTGAAAAAGGTAGCGGTGCCAATGATGACGGCCCGGATGCGTTGCAGTCGGGTATTGCAGAGTTGAACAAGGTAACCTTTGTCGAAAAATTTGAAGTAAAAACCGTGTCACGCGACACACTTAAACATAGAGACTACTAACATGGCACGATTTATTGCACAGGAAGACTACGACATGCTGATTAAGCAGGAAATTATCAAGCTGCTTACGGCACCAATCGAGTGGTACAACGCGGCAAAATTGGTGCGGGCTGAAAATACGGCCATCGACCAAATCAAAAACCGCATCGGCAAGAGGTATGATTGCAGTCTTATTTTCACTCCCCCCGCGGGGGAGCCGGAGGGGGCTGACACGCGCGACCAATGGATGGTGACCATTACCATAGACATTGCGCTCTATCACCTATACAGCCAAACAGGCATGCGCGATATACCAGAACACCGGGCGAACCGATACCAGGATGCAATTGACTGGCTAAAAGACGTTGGCAACGGAACAACATCGGCCAACCTGCCAGAACTAACCGACGAAAGTGGCGAAGTCGTGTCGGATGTCCGCATCTGGGGTCGCGAGTTAAACGATCATAAATATTAAAATCCATTCAAATGGCTATTAAAGACTTTTTTTTATCCCGCAAAATAAGCGTTACCCCCGAACAAGTACTTACCGAATCTCCGGTAGATCGTACCCCCGTGGCTGCCGCTCAAAAGATATCCGGGGCCGACTTGGCAATCATCAACAAAATAGTCGGTGAGGCCATCGACCGCTCGCGCAAAAAAATAAAACAGTGGCGCGATGCCATGACTGCCGCCGAGGACATCGACGATCCGCGCTGGTACTTGATACAAGATTTGTACGACGATACCATCGATGCGCACCTGTCTTCAGTTATCGATACTCGAAAAATGACAACGACGAATCACCGCTTTTATGTAACCGATAAGAAAAACGGTGATACCCTCGATGAACAAACCAGTTTTTTGGACAAAAACTGGTTCTTTGAATTTATTGATGAAGTTCTTGAGGCTATTAATAAGGAATACACGCTTGCCCAAGTGCTGAAGGGTACCGAGTACCCGGTTGTATCATTCGTTCCGCGCCGCAATGTATGCCCGCAGCGCAAGCGCGTGTACACAGAGGTGTCGGGTAGTAACTTCATTGATTACAGCACGGAGACCGACGTCATCGAAATTAAGCACAACAGCCGCTTTGGCATACTAAACGACGTAATGCCAAACCTCATCTGGAAGAAAAACGCGATGCAAGCGTGGGCTGAGTTCAGTGAACGCTTCGGTATGCCGCTAATCAGCGCCACAACTGCCAACGTGCAGGATGTGCCACGCATCGAAGCCATGCTAAAAAAAATGGGCGAAGCCGCACAGGCTGTACTACCCAATGGCACAACAATCGAGGTACACGACACGGCCAACGCGGGCAACACAAAAGCAGTGTACGAGGCACAGGCTAAATTTCACGATGACCAGGTGTCAAAGCGTTTTCTTGGCGGTACCATGCTCACCGATAATGGTAGCTCACGCAGTCAGAGCGAGGTACACGAACGCACACTTGACGATAAGATTTCAATTGCCGACAAGCGTTTTGTCCGTTTCATCGTCAATGACAAACTTTTCCCGGTACTTCAAAGTCTGGGATATCCTTTCGATCCAGAAAAGCACGATTTTATCTTTGATGAAACCGAAGAACTGTCGTTAACAGAGCATTGGAAGATCGTGAGCGAAGCCGTTGATAAATTTGAGTTCGACGACAAGGGTGTGGATTGGATTGCCAAAACCTTCAACATACCAATAACAGCCTTAAAAAAGCCAGTCGCACAAAATACGGATGGAAATTTTAAGGCTGCCACTACCATGCGGGCAATGGCGGTGGCCTGCGGCGTTAACCTGCCCGACTACCACGATGGGCATAAGCACCCGGCAGCTGCCGGCGTAAGCAAGTCGCTCATCGACGACCTGAACGCCTTTGATGAGCAGTTGGCTAAATTCCTGTACAACGACCAAATTACCGAGGCCGAACGCCAACGCTTGCTGAAGGGCAAGCGTATGGCCGAAGAACTACGGGCAAGCCTGTTCGACGGTTGGGGCGACAACCGGGTTAAAGTTGCCTGGAACGCACCGGATAACCGCGCACTGGCCGCTATGGAGATGAACCTGTTCAAATTCTCCGAAGCCAAAAGCCAGGCGGAGGCGCTAATGCTCAACCGCCTGTTGATTAACAAGGAAAAGATGCAAATCCGCTCCGAGCGCGACTTTATCGAGCAAGCAAGGAAGATCAACGCCCAATTCAACGAAACATACCTCGCCATCGAGCGCGATTTTGCCATTGCCGTTGGCCAAAACTCAGCCCGATACATGGAGTTTATCGGCGAAAAGAATATTATCGGCACGTGGGAATATCAAACCGTTGGCGACGATGAAGTGCGCCCGGAGCATGCCGCACTCGACGGACGGGTGTTCAAATTTGATGATGTTACAGCTCGCCAACTTTGGCCGCCCAATGGTTACCGTTGCCGCTGCGAGGGCGTGCAGTTTGTTGGCAAACCAGGCGACAAGCTCATGAGTGGGAACGATGCCGTCAATGTCATCTTCCCAACCACGAAACTGAAAGACCAATTCGCCATCAATCGGGCTGAGGCAGGCGTTGTTTTCCGCGAGAACCAAATGTACCTGGGCGTACTGAAGGATTTGGAAGGTAAGAAAGGTATAGGTAAGGAAACAAACGACTATTCATTCAAAGACTACGGCCTCAAACCGTTTAGCGAACTCAAAGGCAAGCTGAAGCCGTTAATGCTCGACAAAACCATCACGCCCACCAATGTAGGCGAACTGTTTACCAATAATGCTGGCAACGCCGACCGCGCCGCAATGGGCTTCCTGGATTACCTGAAGCGGAAGCTCATTCTGACCGAGAAGGTATTCAGACTTCACACTTCCGGGAAGTATGTCACACCACAAGAATTACGTCACCAGTTATTTCCAACTGTGATCAACGTACTGACGAACCCAAGCGAAGTGTACTTGCGCGATGGTAAACGCCAACAGGTTCGCTACATTAAGTTTTACCAGGATAAGACAATCGTGGTTGATGCGACCATTACGAACGATGCATACGAAATAGAAACTTGGTATGAACAAAAGGTAGATGAGTCGAGGCTGCGGACTGGCCTCTTGATAAAATAAAAAATCGTTCAGTCGTGCTGCGAAGTCCCGTGAAAGGATATTGCAGTCTCGAAAGGGATGCTAGAGCATTGTCCCCCGCTTCAAACGACAAAACGATTTTTCAATCACAAATATACAATTATTGAAACACAATGGCAACACAAACATCAAAATTACAATTACTCATCGAGCTCAAAAACAAGCTAAAGATGGGGCTCGACGGTGCCAAACAACAGGTTGACCGCGCCACCGGTGGCATGCAACGCAAGCTCGATGCTTTCAAAGCAAATACCATTCGGCATTTTGCAGACCTGAAGTCCGAAATTCCTGAACTTGGGCGTGCCTGGAATATACTAACCAATCCAATCACTGCCATAGCGGGAGGTGTGGCCTTAATCGGAATCAAAGCCAGGGAGGCCATTGCCGAAGCCGAAAGGTTCAGCTATGGATTCCGGGAGCTGTCCATGCTGAATATTGACAAATCTGTCAAGGACATGGGACGTTTAAAGTCCATGATCCGGCAAACGTCGTATGAAAAAGGTTTCGACCCAACCGATACGGTGAAGGCTTTCTTTGACGTGCAGTCAACAACCGGCAAATACGGTGCTGAGGTTGACAAGATTGTAGCCAAGCAGGGCGAATTTGCACAATTGATGCAAGCCGATTTCTCCAACTGGATCAATGGTACTGCAAAGGCAATGGCGAACTTTGGTTTTGGTGCCGATAAGTTGGACGAGTTTAACCGGGCTGCGTTTGCCACGGTTAAGACAGGTGTAACCACATTCGACGAGCTGGCAAAGGTTCAGAGCGTGTATGCCGGTGCAGCAGCTTCGGCCAAACAAGAGTTTGCCAGTGCCAACAAACTGTTTTCCATCTTCACTGTGAAGGTTAAAAGCGCGGACGAAGCGGCCACCCTCACAAAGTCTTTGTTTAACGACCTGACTAAGCAGACCACCATCGACGCATTCAAGAAGATTGGCATCAATGTGTTCGATTCGAATGGGCAATTCAGACAAGCCGATAAACTACTATTAGAGTTGCAAAAGCGGTTCCGCGAGCTTGGCACAAACGACCAACGGTTAATCGACCTGAAAAACCAATTCTCCGGCAGCGAAGGTTTGATTTCGTTCGTTCAGGCCGCAACCGACAAAACCAATCAACTTCAGGCGACAATTAACTCATTCGATACGGCTGAATTTGCTTTGCCGAAAGCTTTGGAAATTGCAAAAAATGATATCAACTACATTAACAAGCAGCTGGAAAACCGCACGAAAGTGTTGATGGCAGAAGTCGGAGAGAACTTACTGCCGTTAAAAAACCTATGGTTAGAAATTCAGAGCGGGACACTTCAGGGCACAAGCCGTCTCCTTACAAGTGGCAATACTGCGGCAAAGCAGTATCAAAACAAGGGGGCCAGTAAGGTTCTTTCAGACTTTCCGGGATTAAACGACCCCACTAAATTGTCAAATGAAGAGTTTGACAATTTAATGAAAAACGTTCAATCCAGTATGAAATTCTACGAGGACATAGCTTCAACGAATCTGAAGCACCGTGACCCAAATTGGTACGCTCGCATGTTTGGAGGAGCCTCGCAGGGCTTCTATAACTATCAGTATGCAAGTGGTGCATTAAGTGCATTGAGGCAATTATCGAAAGAGGGCAGAATTGCCAGGGGCAACATGCCAGAGGGCGACTTTGCTGGTGTTGATCCGTTGAATCCGGAAGGAACCAATTTCGAAACAGGCGAGGATTCGGCAAAAACAACCGCCACCAATGATTTACAATCCATCACTCGCGGAAGCCAAACTAAAAATGTAACAATCAACATCGATAGTTTCATTAAATCCTTCACCCCAACTCAAGAAGCCATTAACGGCATGGGTAAGGATCAGTTGGAAAGATGGCTGACCGATATGTTTCTGCGCGTAGTGAACTCAGCAGAACAAACATCATGAGCCGGGTAGAAGGATTAGACAACTTTATGCGCAAGTTGGATCAGGTTGAAAAAGCTTACAACCGAATGCCAACAGAGCTTGCGGCTATCGCGGTACGCTTTTCAAAAGAGCGCTTCCGCGATCAGGCTTGGCTCGACTACGCTCGCGAGCCATGGACCGCACGAAAACAGCGCCGCAAAGGCCGCCGCTCCCAAACCTTATTGGTTGACAAAGGATACCTCAAACGGAGCATCCGTAAAGTATATGCAAGTAACAGGTATATCATTATTGGTACCGATGCGCCATACGCCCAAATACAAAACGATGGCGGCACTATCAAGAAAACCGTAACGGTCGGGGCTCATACAGTCAAGTCACACAAACGAAAAGCTTACACCACGCGGAGCCGAAGTGGGCGCAAAGTTCGGGTGAAAGTCAAGCAAATCCCAGCCTATAACGTCAAAACACACCACCGCCGGATGAACACAACCATACCAGCACGTCCGTTCTTAAGTTCCAGTCACCAGCTCGGGGAGCAACTAATATACCACATTCAAACCCGCTTCGAAGAATATTTAAAACCGTAAATCATGTTACAACCATTATTGCAACTGTATTACAAACTCGAAGGAGCCAGCCAAAACTTCATAGATGCCGGATTGAAGCCTATCGCCTTCATTGATATTTACCGGTCCCAACCACTACAACCAGAGTTGTACGAGTACTTTCCACTCCCTGCTGTGTTTGTAGATTATACCATGAGGGGCAACGGTATCAACCAACCTCGCACCGTAGCGATGACCCTACATATCGTCACCGACGAACTACCGGATGCTTCCAATATCTCAGAGCAAAAACAAGATGGATTAAAACGGTTCCTTTATAATTTACTCATTCAAGATATACTCGAAGGTGGTAAGTTAGGAATTACAACTAAGCTCAAATTTATATCAGAGGAAGTAATCGACATACCCGTTGCAAACTACCACCCGCAGGCGTACGAATTCGATGCTTATCTGGCCGACATGATGGGGAATACCAACGAAGTCTTGGGACAATTTGAGACTTTAAACATCTTTGGAAGTCTCTTGCAAACTCGTTAAAATCGGCAATTCAAAAAAAGCATTTTTGTTATCTCTGCCAATAAGTTAAAAGTGCATGTATTGATGATAACAGTTTGTTATCCTAGGAAATTCAATACATGCACTTTTGTTATCATTTGGAATTCATCCGTTCATAATCCATAGAGAGCCAATAAATATTGATGTTTTCGCGCTTTAGATACCAATCGGAATCCAATGTTTTACCAATTGTGACAAATCTGCGCTTGTTGGAAAGCCCCGTGTTTCAAGGTTTTCGGGCGCGCGGTGTTTCTGCTCGTTTTGTTCTGCCCCTCAATGGCCGATATTCGCAACGAGACACAAAACCTATGAAAGCGAAAAAGCTGGAAGTGGCGGTTATTTCCGATTTACACCTGGCCACCCGGGCATGCAAAGCCAAAACCATTTTAACATACCTGAAGTCAATTCATCCGGGTATTCTGGTTCTGAACGGCGACATTATTGATTCGTGGCGTTTTAGCCGCAACTACTTTCCCAAACCGCATCTTAAAGTTGTTCGCCAACTGATTAAAATGCTCGAAAAAGGTACCCGGATATTTTACGTTACCGGCAACCACGACGAGTTTTTACGCAAATTCAATCAAACCGAAATTGGAAAACTGAAAATTGTCAACCAGCTTATTCTTGAGCTCGATGGTAAAAAAACATGGATATTTCACGGAGACTTGTTCGACCACATCATACACAAAGCCAAATGGTTGGCTAAGGCTGGTGCTGCTGCCTACGGTTTACTTACGGTTATTAACCACTGCCTCAACTTCTTGCTCAAAATGGTTGGGATAAAAGAATTCAACCTGTACAAAAGCTTAAAAAAGAAAGCGTCGGACGACAGTCGGCCAACAGCTTTCGAAAGAGCCATTGCCACGGTGGCTGCGGCACAAAACTACCAAACTGTAATTTGCGGGCACACCCACATACCAAAGGACAAAATGGTAATGATTCACGGAAAACCAATCCGCTATATTAACTGCGGCGATTGGGTTGAGCATTTTACTGCTGCCGAATATGCCGATGGTAAGTGGGAATTAGTTTACTTTGAGGATAACGGAGAGGAAACGCTGACTGACGAACCGGATATTCCGGATCAGAAGCAGATGTACCAATCGTTGTTCCGAGAGTTAGCGATGGCCAGTTGCTTATAGCACGGCCCTTTACAAATGGTAGAAAAAGATTAAAATGAAGTATCCGAACCTGCGTATTTTATATGCCATCCAGGGAACCGGAAACGGGCACCTGGCCAGGGCAACCGAGATTGTTCCGTTACTGAAAAAGCTGGGACAAACAGATGTATTGGTCAGTGGCATTCAGGGCGACATCAAATTGCCATTTCCTGTCAAATTCAAACTTTATGGGTTGAGTTTTATTTTTGGGAAGCATGGAGGCGTGAGCCTTTGGCAGACCATTCGCCGCTCCAAACCCATCCGTTTTTTGCACGACATGCGCCACTTGCCCGTAAACGACTACGATGTGGTTATTTGTGATTTTGAGCCGGTAACAGCCTGGGCATGCCGGTTGCGCAAAAAATACTGTGTTGGGCTGAGCCATCAAAATGCAGTGCTACACCCAGCCTCCCCAAAACCAACCTATACCGACCCGTTGGGGTTGACGATTTTAAAAAATTACGCCCCCTCATCGGTTAAATACGGTTTTCATTTTAAAGCCCTCGACGACAAAAACTTTACACCGGTTATCCGCTCCGGCATCCGACAAACCGAAGCCCGGAACCTGGGCCACTACACGGTTTACCTGCCTGCTTTCAGCAACGAAGAAATTGAAGCGGTGCTGCGCACTTTTCCGCAATACCGGTGGGAAGTATTTTCGAAACACAGCGCCAAAGACTACCGGGCAGGGTCGGTTTGGTTTCGCCCCGTGTCGTTGGATCAATTCAGCCAATCGTTTGCCGATTGTACCGGAATTTTATGTACCGCAGGGTTCGAAACCCCGGCCGAAGCCATTTACATGGGCAAAAAAGTTTGCGTTATCCCCATGAAAAAACAATACGAACAAGCTTGCAATGCTGCTTTTGCTGCCAGTTTAGGCATTCGGGTGCTGTCGGGTTGGCAAAATGCCCGAAACGAGCTGGCCGACTGGCTCGAAAAAGACAAACCGTTTCACATGGAATACCCCAACGACACGTTTCGCATTCTGGAACAAGTTGTTGACAACGCCATTATGGCGCAAAAAAACCGGTCAAATTAATTCGCTTCAACCCAAAACAGCATACTCGAACGTTGGATGAATAGTGAATCCGAACGCTCAATCGTCATGCTTGGTGAATTTTCGCCTCAGAAAACGGGTTGGTGCCTTTCGCTTGCGTATCAATCGTTTGCCACTCCGCCGGGCTGCCTGCAAACTGGCATTCAACTCGAAACCAAACAGCAACACCAGCGATATGAGGTAAAATAACAGCATCACCACCAGCAAGGCCCCGATAGAACCGTACAGCTTGTTGTACTGTGTAAAACGGGTGATGTAATAACTAAACCCCGAAATGATGATTAAACTGAGAATGGTAGACATGGTGCTGCCGGCCGAAATAAATCGCCAGCGTGTTTTTTTGGTTGGCGCCAGATAAAACAAAAAGGAATAGGCAAAAAACAACGAAGCTACAATAACCACCCACTTACCAATACTAAGCAGGTGATAGGTAAACTGACCTCCAAGTAAATCTTTCTCATCCAAATAATTAATAACAACCTGTCCAGCGGTCATCATCGCGATGGCGAGTGTAAGCAAAAAAGCCATAATCCCCAGCAGGACAATAGACATTAGCCGTTGCATGTACCAAGTCCGGCTTTCGAGCACGTGCATCGACGCATCAAACGCGTTCATCATCGATACCAGTCCGTTGGATGAAAATATGAGCGCCATCAGGAACCCGAACGAAAGCAAGTCGCCACGCTGGTGGGTCAAAATATCCTGAATGGTTTCGTCGACTGCCTGAAAGGTGTGGGTAGGCAACACGCTTTGGAGCAACAGAAACAATTGCTCCTGAAAATTATCGATAGGAACATACGGAATGAGTGTAAACAAAAAAATGATAGCTGGAAAAACAGCCAGTAAAAAACTGAATGCCACTGCTGATGCCCGGGTGGTAATGGCGCCGTTTTGAATGCTCCGGAAGAAAAATAACATCACATCGTACAACGGGACCCGGTCGAAACCCGGCAAAGTCACTTTTCGGGCTTGGATGAGCCAACTTAAAAAAATGCGTTTTAACCGATGCAGCCGGCTGGCCATGTATTATTGTTTTTCGATTCGCAACTGATGAATGACCGGCTTTCCCCCGTCATTTTTAACCAAAAACGAAACCCGGAAAGAGCCCTTGTTGGTCGTCAGGTTTCCGATGGCATATTTCATCTCTTCTTTGCCACTTTGGTGGATAATTGAAAAACCGGTTGCCTTGTACTGTTCAAAAAAATTCGATACAATTTGCTGAGCCTGAGCCCGGCTGTACACATCGTCCTGATCGAGAACAAATAATTCAATGTTCTGGTTGAAGTAACCTGACAACGCAGCAGCGTTGCCGGAGCGTAAACTTGCAACCAAATCGTCGGGGATTTGGGCTGAAACCCAAAGCGATGAAAACACCATCGCGGCAACAACCAATCCCTTTTTTAATAAACTCTGTTTCATGTAGCGCGTTATTTTTTATCTCCTTACCCGGCAACTATTCCGTTTCGCGAGGGAAATGGTTTCCCTGCCCTCCCGGCATAATTGTCCCACACCCCGGATTCAAAACATAAATTGTACCAAACAATTCAAATTCTTAAATTTGGTTCGATAACTTTGTAAAGTTAAAAAAAATCCAACGCGAAAACCCATGAAGGTACAGCTGCTCGTAATTGGCAAAACCGACAAAGATTATTTGAATGAAGGGATTGATCTGTTCCGAAAACGCATCCCTCACTACCTACCATTTGAATATCAAATTATTCCGGATATAAAAAACACCCGCAACCTTCCCGAAGATCAGCAAAAAGAAAAAGAAGGCGAGCTCATTTTAGCCCAACTAAAAGCGGGTGACGAACTTATTTTGCTTGACGAACACGGGAAAGAGTACCGGTCGACCGAATTTGCCCTGTTTTTAGAAAAGAAAATGCTTGCCGGAACTAAAACATTGGTATTTTGCATTGGTGGTCCGTATGGTTTTTCACCCAACGTTTTCGAAATGGCTACCGGTAAAATCAGCTTATCGAAAATGACCTTTTCGCACCAGATGGTTCGGCTCATTTTTTGTGAACAACTGTACCGCGCCCTTACCATTTTGAAGGGCGAACCTTACCACCACGAATAAAAATTCGCCTATGCATCTCCTTAAAAAATACGTCCTGTTAATTTGTTCATTCTCTTGCCTGTTACTGGGCCTGGTGAGCGAAAACATGGTCACACAAGGAGATCACGACCAGTTGCTCGAAAAACGTTTCGAACATAGCTTTCGCCAGAAACTGACTGAGCTGGACATACAGCTCGACCAAATGGGGCAAACCATATCCGAACCCGGGTTCGATGGAAATTTCCTCCGTGGTTTTCATCAACTTTTTTCGCTTTACCCCGAAAAAGGTCTGGGATTTATGGTGGCACGACAGCAAAACCTGGTATTCTGGAGTGGCAACCAGTTTCCGTTTGCCGGGATACTGGAACGCAAGACGCAAAACCATCTGTTGCATTTACCCAACGGGATTTTTTATATTGAAAAACGCCAAGCCGGTGAGTACACGCTATTCGGACTCATTCACCTAAAGGACAACTACGCCATTGAGAACGAGTTTATTGAAAACAACTTCGACCCCGATTTTGACATTCCCGACAGCTACTTGCTACAATCGGCCCGAAGCGCTTTTGGCTTGCCTTTAACCAATCTCCAAGGCGAATACTTGTTTTCGTTGGTTCCTGGTACAGATAACCTGATACGCCCTGCAAAATTAATTTGGCCTTCGGTTTTTTACGGGCTTTGCCTGCTGTTCTTTCTGCTTTTTGCACGTCAGGTTTTTCGTTGGTTCCGGCACGAGCACTTTGTTATCCGGGTGCTGGTGCTGGCGCTCGTGCTCTTGGTGCTGTACTGGGTTCGGATACTGTTCCGTTTTCCCAATTTTTGTTCTCATTTCGAGCTGTTTGGCCCGTCGCTGTATGCCTATTCGGCAGGGCTCCCGTCGCTGGGCGATTTGTTGCTGCTTGTCCTTTTCATTTTCACGTGGAGCTATAATTTTGCCAAAGATTTTACCTACTCGCGCAAACCAAACCCTGCCGAACCGGTAACAGCGTTCGGATTCACCATGCTGTTTTACCTGGATATCAACTTTTTGATTGAAAACCTGATCCTCAACTCGCGTTTTTCATTCCAGCTAAACCGTCTCGACGATATAAATGCATACAGCCTGGTAGGATATCTCATTATTGTGTTATTGTTCTTTTCAGCCTTTATAATTAACCTGAAAGTGGTTGAAGAAAGTGAACGTTTGATACCAAAAAAGTGGTTCCTGGGCGTAAACATCGGCCTGTTGGCAATACTGGCTGTGCTTTGTTATTTTTTAAGGAATGCCAACCTGTACCTGCTTTGCTTGTTTGTTTCCACTAACCTGTCGGTTTTTATATTGAAAAAAACGCACTTACAGCGGGTGTCGCTTTCGTTTATCATCTATTTTGTTTCGTTGTATACTTTCTTTTCGCTGGCTGTCATTCAGAACCACAACGACGAACGGCGGTTGCAGGTTCAAAAGCTGATGGCCATTACGCTTTACTCGGAACACGACCCGGCCGCCGAAGTTTTTCTAAAAGAAATGCAACAGAAGTTGAGCGTTGACACCATCATTCCAACGTTTCTCACCACCCGCGACTACGACCGGCTGAGGGACTACATGAACCGCAATTACCTGAATGGCTATTTCCGCAAATATGATTCGTGGATTGATGTTTGCGATGGCAGCGACAGCCTCACCGTTCAGCCAGGTAATCAAATGGTTCCATGTTATCCGTTTTTCGAGCAGATGATTGAAGAATCGGGTTCTGCCATTCCGTTCACCAGTTTTTATTACATGAACTACATGAACGGACAAATTTCGTACTTTGGCCGCATTACCTACCCCTTGCCCTCGAAACCACTGGGACGGACCGTTTTTATCGAGTTGAAGTCGAAGCTGATGCCCGAAGGAGTTGGTTTTCCGGAACTGTTGCTCGATAAATCGTTACAAGAACCTGCACGTTACCGCGATTTCTCCTATGCAAAATATTACAAAAACGAATTGGTTTTTTTGAACGGCGAATACCCGTACAATTACTACATCAGCACCTATAACCTTGGTGCACTGGAGCAAGAACTGGTACACCGTTGCTGGGATGGTTACGACCACCTGATTTACAACCTGGGAAACGACAATTACATTATTGTCAGCACCAAATCGTTCGGGTTTCTGGCCTATCTTATTTCGTTCCCCTATTTGTTTGTGTTCTATTTTGTTGTTTGCCTGCTCATTGTACTCATTGGAAATGCCAATTACCGAAACCATGCCTTGGTGTACGATTTAAAATTCCGCATTCAGGCTTCCATTATTGCCATTGTGCTGTTCTCATTGCTTCTGGTAGCTTCCGGAACAATTTATTACAACCTGCGCGAATACGAAAACCGGCACCAAACCGACCTGAACGAGAAAATGAAATCGGTGGCCGAAGAAATTAACCTTCGCTTAAAAAACGTGGACAACTTTACACCCAATATTCTGGACTGGCTATGGCAGGATTTGGGCGAGTTGTCGAACATTTTCCGAACCGACATCAACATTTACAGCTTCGGCGGTGAGCTGATTGCGTCGTCGCGGCCCGAAGTATTTAACCGGGGCATCGTATCAACCCGCATGGATGCCAAAGCATTTTACGAACTGACCGAAAATTACCAGGTCAATATCATTCAGCCCGAACAAATTGGGAACCTGTCGTTTTTATCCATCTACGAACCCATTATCAACAGCAAAGGCGAATACCTTGGCTTTATAAACCTTCCCTATTTTACCCGTGGCAACGAGTTACGCCAGGAAGTAACTACCTTTATTGTGGCCTTCATCAACCTGTATGTACTATTGTTTTTTGTGAGCGTGGTAGTTGCCCTGCTATTGGCCAACCAAATTACCCGTCCGCTGTCGCTGCTTCGCGAACGGCTGAAACACATGCAACTAGGCAAAAAAAATGAGCCTATCGGTTACAAAGCCGACGACGAAATTGGCGCTCTGGTACGCGAGTACAACCGCAAAGTAGAAGAACTGGCCGACAGCGCCGACATGCTGGCCCGCACCCAACGCGAAATGGCCTGGCGCGAAATGGCCAAACAAATTGCCCACGAAATTAAAAACCCGCTCACCCCCATGAAGCTGCACCTGCAACATTTGCAGCGGGCCAAACAAGCCAACAGCGAACAATACGACGAAATTTTCAACCGCGTGACCCGCACCCTGATTGAGCAAATTGATACGCTCTCGGAAATTGCCACCGAGTTCTCGAACTTCGCCAAAATGCCCAACGCGAAAAATGAAGTCATCGACCTGGTGGAAAGGCTGAAACAGGTGACCGCCCTGTTTAGCAGCAACCGCCAAATGCGCTTCGAACTCGAAACCGGCGACCTGACCGAAGTTTTGGTCTTGGCCGACAAAGAACAACTGTCGCGGGCAGTGCTAAACCTGGTGAAAAATGCCCAACAGTCCATCCCCACGGGGCAAAAGGGTTTGGTTTTGGTACGCCTCGGCACCAACCACAGCCATGCCACCATTACCGTGAGCGACAATGGCACCGGCATCCCCGACGAAATTCGCCAGCAACTGTTTCAACCCAACTTTACCACCAAAAGCAGCGGCATGGGACTGGGACTGGCCATTGTGAAGAAAATTGTTGAGTCGGCCAACGGGCGCATTTGGTTCGACAGCGAACCCGGTAATGGCAGTTCGTTCTACATCGAGCTTCCGCTGTACCGCAACGAGGACCAAACCCGCAACGACGGCCTTCAACCCAACAATTGACGCCCGGCTCGCCCGCTTTGGCGCTGTCTTTTTTATTCACATATTTTTCCGACCTTTGCAGCAATCCGGAAATCACGATGAAAAACATGAAAAATCAGCAGGGTGGCAAAAACGTCCGCCGCAAACCAAGCCAGGATGAAAACGCGTTTCAACCTGACAAGAAAAAAGTGACCATTCTAAAAAAGGGTGACGAACAAATCCGCCTGAACCGCTATGTTTCCAACGCGGGCATTTGTTCGCGCCGCGAAGCCGATAAGTTGATTGCCGATGGCGAAATTACCGTGAACGGCCAGGTAGTAACCGAACTGGGCGCCAAGGTGAGCAAACGCGACGTGGTGTTGTACAAAGGGAAAACCCTCGACGTGGAAAAGAAAGTTTACCTGCTGCTGAACAAGCCCCGCGGCTTTGTAACCACCCTGGACGACCCGCATGCCGAACGTACCGTGATGGAACTGATTGAACATGCCTGCGAAGAACGCATTTACCCCGTTGGCCGCCTCGACAAAGAAACCAGCGGGGTGCTGCTGTTTACCAACGACGGCGAGCTGACCACCAAACTCACCCACCCCAGTTTCGAGAAAAAGAAGATTTACCATGTTTTTCTGAATACCGAATTCACCGACGAACATTTCCAGGCCAT
>JBKEAN010000211.1:0-12860 GCA_047972415.1 Mangrovibacterium sp. | reverse complement strand
GTAACTGGTTCCAACAGGTAAAATGCCTGACATATTTATTCCCATCGTATTTCCCAACGATACCGTCAAAAACACGACGGGGTAAAAACTCGACTAACTGTGCGAAAACATATTTGCCTTTGTTCATCGGACTGGTTTTTCTTAACCGGCGAACATAGCATTTCAAATCGTCACGCAACAAAAAAGCGCTGAAAGCCTTAGATTACAAATATTTCAAAGAACGTTATTTAATTTTTAGTGGACACTAATGACTTACAATCCCAAAAATCAAACATCCGAATTTGAATTTTATGCCCTTTCAAAAGGTTTGAATAGTGGCAAACCATTAGAAAAACCTTGCCCGAATTGCTTTGTGATTTCTTGCCCAAATGCAAAGGAAAAAGACTTTTACCGCAGTCTTTTATTTGGTTTGTGGCAAGCAAAATTCTTTCATCAATATTTAGTCGGTTCGGTTATTCCTTTTATCAGAATAAACGATTTTAAAAACCTTGTTTTTGAACAAGCAAGCTACTTGCAAGGCAAGGAACAAGCATTTACAAAAGATGTTGAAAATGTAAAAACCTTGGAACAAAAAGAACGAGCAATGTATGAGCAATTGCTTTTGATTTCAGAACTCAAACGAATGTATATTTCAAGGCATTTGAGAAGATAGGTATTTACTTGCACCGTTTCCGCTACATAAATCCGATATGAACGCACCAATTTATAAAAAGAGTGCAAAGCGGTGTAAGCAATAAAAAATCCTGCCCAATGGACAGGATTTTAAATGTTTAACAATGCTGAAACCTTTATCTATTGCGGGTTTTCAGTTGTTTGGTTTTCCGTTTTGGCTTCGGGTTTCTCATTGTTATCGGTCTGCATTGCGGTTTGAGCAATGGCAGAAGCTACCGTTCCGCCCAACATTACATAGCCTGCAACGCTGACCACAGCCGCAGGTAAAGCCACCGGAGCGGCAAGGATAGCACCGCCTACGGCGGTTAATACAATACCAATATTGCGAATGATTTTGAACCATTTTGGCGTGGGTGCGGTAACCCTTTCTACTAAGTTTAAACTATTACTTTTCATTGTTTGAAATTTTTAAATTGTTTTGTTCAAGAATGTGTACACGGTGTTCGAGATAATCTACTTTTTGATTGAGTAAATCGTAACTGTTTTTGAACTCGGTTTTGATAAGCAAAGCCATTGTTTTTACTTCAGATAAATCTTTTTCCATTCGTTTAAAGTCGGAATGAAGCTGTTTGATGAAGTAGGCAACAATGGTTAATAAAAGGCTTATCAATGAGCCGAACACCACGTTTAAAGTGATTGCATTTTCCATTTGCCTTGTGTTTTAAAATTGAAAATTGTTTTCGATGCTGATGCCGTTTTCCTTTCCCTGTGTAGCTTCTAACAGCTTTGGGTAAATCTGTAAGTAGGCGGCATTGCTGTGTACCACCTGATAATCGCCATCAATAAAATCGAAACCAAAACCACAAAGCGGACAACCTGCTGTTTGTCGGTAAGTGTTTCCGATATGGATGTACACAAAACTGAAATTCGGTAAGCCGTTAATTTCAATCATTCCTTTGTGAAGCTTCGGAAACTTTTTGCGGTACTCAACATTCTTTCCGCCCCAGGTATTTAGTCGTAAAGAATAATTTCCCGTTGGGATGGCTGTTTGCTTGAGTATCTTGTTGATGCGGATTTTATCTTCCAACAAATAGCATTGAAAAATATCATCAATGTACAAATGGCTCAATGTGGATTGTTTGCCTTCGGCAACTCTTATGATTTTTGTTTTCATTGAAAATTGATTTTTAGGGTTAAATAAAAAAGCCCTCTTTTTTGAAGAAGGCTTTCGATTTGGTTTGCTTAAAACGCATCTTCAATTCGCAAACAGTTACCCGACTTGAAAGCATAATAATTGCCGTTGACCTCTTGGAAAAACTCAATCCCGATGCACTGAATAACGGTTACATTCGTTCCTAAAGTTGGAGCACCCGGAAGCGTTGCCGTTAGTGTAGAACCTGCATAAGCTGCATTCAAGGGAATGTAAGGCGAATATTCAACGATGCTCAATTCGTTGTTTACCACATCATCAGGTTCATAAGTTCCTGTTGTTGCGTTGTACACAAAATCAGCCACCACCGCCAAAGCGTTAATCAATCTGAAATGCGTTGAACCCGAAGGAGCAGCAACCAAATCAGCCGGATTAAAGGCAGCAATTACGAAATCGGCACTTTCCCTTGTTGCGGTATGCGTAACGTCATAAGGGGCGTTAAAAACACCATTCAACGAAAGTTTTTTGTCAAACTCGAAGCCCAATAAGTAATTTCTTTGTGTAGAGATTTCAACTTTTCGGTAACCTCTTGCTTCTGTGCCATCTTCGAGATTGATTTTCTTCATTATCGAAGTCAAACGACCTGTTACTTGGCTATCTGCCATTTTTGACATCAATGCCGAAAGTGCTGTTCTCACAGACTTGCCGGCTTTTGCACAACCGCCAAACTCGTTCATATTTTCACGGGTACGTTCAAATTCGGGTGCGGTGTTTACCTGTTCTGCGGTGGGTCCGCCCACCATTCCGGCGAAAAATCCTTCTTGACCTTTTATTTTGAAGTGTCGCACATCGCCAATCGTTCCGACATACTTCATCAGTCCTTTTTGTCTTGCCATTTTTTAAAGATTTAAGAGTTAATAAATACTGTGCTGCAGCATTTACAAAGTTCTTTCTATCTCATTTTACGGGCAATAGGTGTACCGTTGTAATGCAGTGCAGACGGGAGCTAACGCACCGAAAATGTATTTTTGATTGGTACAGAACAGCAATCGGAATAGTTGAACGGAAGAAAATCAGAAAGGAATACACACAAAAAAAGCAAAGATTTTTATAGTAAAAATCCTTGCTTTCTGTACTCTAAAATATATACTTCTAAAAGTTGTACTTATGTTGTACTTGTTGTATTGTTATGTAGGTAATTGTACTGTAAATCAATGTGTTATTTATAGACTTATGATAACCCTATGTTGATATTCACCTTAAATTAGGCCAATGCTCCGGATCTGAAATAAATTTCTGAAATTAGAGCTTCCATTCTTCGCGTTTAACTTTTTAACTTTCACGTATGAACCAACACTTATCTGTTTTATTAATCGGGCTGGTGTGCATCATTAGTGCGTGCACCGACCAGCAAACTGAACTGGTGAAAAACCATGATCTGAAAGGCGACTGGCAGTTTGCCGAGGCCGGAACAAACGACTGGCTACCGGCCACTGTTCCCGGCTGTGTACACACCGACCTGCTTGCCAACGGCAAAATAGAAGACCCCTATTACCGCCTCAACGAGCACGATCTGCAATGGATTGACAAAAAGGACTGGAGCTATAAGACCAATATTTTGGTTGATGCCCCTTTGCTGGAGTTTGACCGCATTATTCTCGAATTTAACGGATTGGACACCTATGCCGATGTGAGTCTGAACGGCCAGCCGCTATTATCATCCGACAACATGTTCCGCGAATACATTGTCGATGTGAAGTCGTTTTTAAAAATAGGCGACAACGAACTGCTAGTCACTTTCCGCTCGCCCATTAAGGAGGGAATTAAAAAATACGATGCCAATCCTTATTGGGTACCGGTGTCGGGCAACGACTTGGCCGAAATAGGGCAGGTAGAAGGTGGCAAAATGGTGAGTGTTTACACCCGCAAAGCCGGTTACCACTTTGGTTGGGATTGGGGACCGCGTTTGGTGACCAGCGGTATTTGGCGGCCGGTTTACCTGCGTGCCTGGAATGAAGCTCGCGTGACCGATCTGCAAATTTTTCAACATGAGGTGAGCAAGGACAAAGCCACTTTTACCGCACAAGTGACCGTGGACGCGCAGGAAGCCAAAGCAGCCACCATCAACATTGAAATTGCCGGACAGGTGCTGGCCAAAGCAAACGTGCAGTTGCAAGCGGGCGTTGCCGACTATCGGGTAGATTTCGAAATTGCCAATCCCAAGCTTTGGTGGACCAACGGATTGGGCGAACAACACCTTTACATTATTGATGCTAAAATGGACATTGGCAACCATTATACCGGGGCCAGCCGGCGTATTGGCATTCGCACCCTAAAACTGGTGCGCAACAAGGACGACAAAGGTACCTCGTTTTACGTGGAACTAAATGGTGTGCCGGTATTTATGAAGGGTGCCAATTACATTCCAAACGACATTTTCCCATCGCGGGTGACCCACCAAATGTATGTAAATGTGATAAACACAGCTAAAACATCCAACATGAACATGCTGCGCGTGTGGGGCGGTGGTATTTACGAGAACGACGAGTTTTATCATCTCTGCGACGAAGCTGGTATCCTGGTTTGGCAGGACTTTATGTTTGCCTGTGCCATGTTCCCGGGCGACCAGGCATTTCTGGACAACGTAAAAGCGGAAGCCGAAGACAACATTAAACGGTTGCGCAATCACCCCAGTTTAGCCATTTGGTGCGGGAACAACGAAATTTTGGCTGCTTGGTTTGGCTGGGGCTGGAAGAAACAGGAAGAAGCCAAGAGCCAGGAAAATGCGGATAAAATTTATGCGACCTATCAGGAAATATTTCATAAAATATTGCCCGAAGCAGTTGCCCAATACGACCCCGACCGGTTTTACTGGGCCTCAAGCCCATCGTCGGGGACCGGCATACCAGCCGACCTGGTCAATGGCGACGAACACTTCTGGGGTGTTTGGTGGGGCAAAGAGCCTTTCTCGAACTACGCCACCCACCTGGCCCGCTTTATGAGCGAATATGGTTTTCAGTCGTTCCCCGAATTGAAAACCGTGAAACAATACGCCATACCCGAGGATTATGATATTTTGTCGGAGGTGATGAAATCGCACCAGCGCTCGTCTATAGGCAACGAAACCATCGAGTATTATTTGTTGCAGGACTATAAAAAGCCGAAGGACTTTGAATCGTTCCTGTACGTGAACCACGTGTTACAAGCCGAGGGCATTAAGTTTGCCCTGGAGGGCCACCGACGTGCCATGCCCTACTGCATGGGTAGTTTGTACTGGCAAATAAACGACGTGTGGCCCGTGGCATCGTGGAGCTCAACCGATTATTACCAACGCTGGAAAGCACTCCAGTACTACGTAAAAAAAGGCTTTGCGCCGGTGCTCGTGTCTCCTTTCCGCGAAGGTGGTAAACTGAAAGTGAATGTGGTAAGCGATAAACTGGAGCCTCTGAAAGCCACGCTGAAGTTGCGGGTGATTGACTTTGAGGGCAAACTAATTTGGGATGAAAGCAAGTCCATTGAAATTCCGGCTAACTCGTCGGCTTGCTATTTCGAAGCAGATGAAGCAGCCTTCTTGAAAGGCAAAGATGCCAAAAGCCAACTGCTCGTGTGCGAATTGTTTGATGGCGACCAAAAAATTGGCTGCAATAACTTCTACCTGACACAGGTGAAGAACCTGAGTTTAACAGCGCCCAAGGTAGAATATACCGCAGAGCCGGCCGAAGGAGGATTCAAACTAATCCTGAAGACCGACAAGTTGGCCAAAAACCTGTACCTGACTATTGGCGACGAGGAAGGCTTCTTCTCCGACAATTACTTCGACCTGTTACCGGGCGAGGAGCAAAGCATAACACTAAAAACCTCAATCAGCAAAGAAAAACTGAACGACGTATTTGTTTGGCAAACGCTTGACGCCACTTACTAAGTTTAAAAAGACAATATCTGCGTTGAGAGGAGGTTCTGTCATGAACCTCCTTTTTTCATAAAGCGAAACGATCTTGTGGATGGCCGTAAATGTAACTAAAACTTATTCTTCCAAAACTTTCTGCTTCGCAGCTGTTGCATCGCTGCCGAACTTTGTACCTTTGAATTTTGAATAAGCCAGACTGGAGCCTGGCAAAAAACAAGCAACAATGAGTTTGAAGGATGTGAAAGTAATTGCCTTTGATGCCGACGACACACTGTGGGAAAACGAAAACTTTTTCCGCGATGCCGAGCAGGAGTTTTGCCGCGTAATGGCCGATTTTGAGGCGCCCGACAACACCATGGTTGAGCTGTTCCGGGTTGAAATGCAGAACCTGGAGACCTACGGCTACGGCATTAAAGCCTTTATGTTGTCGCTGATTGAAACCGCACTGAAAGTATCGGGCAAACAGGTGAGGCCTGACCAAATTGAAGCCATACTGCACATTGGCAAACACATGCTGGAGAAGGAGGTGGTTTTGCTCGATGGCATTGTGGACCTGCTGCACAAACTGCAAGGCCGCTACAAATTGGTGGTGGCTACCAAAGGCGATTTGTTGGACCAGGAACGCAAGCTGAAAAAATCGGGCTTGCTGAAATACTTTCACCACATTGAAATAATGACGCACAAAAAGCACGAAAACTATCTGGAACTGCTCAAACACCTCGACATTCCGGCCGAACAACTGCTAATGGTTGGCAACTCGCTGAAATCGGATGTGTTGCCGGTGCTGGAACTGGGTGGTTACGCCGCCCATATTCCCTACTACACCACCTGGATTTTTGAACAAATGGACCCCGGGGACATCAAAAGCGACCGTTTTTTCGAACTCCGGCAAATACACGAAGTACTGGATTTGTTTGATTGAAAAGACAGGAGCCATGAGTAATGAAAGCTTAGAATGGAGATGACAGAGCTAAGACTGAAAAAGCTAAACGCGAAGACACAACGTAACGAAGAAGATTTTTAGACCTTAGAATATAGAAAATAGAGTAATGCCTCCGTAAACGAACAAATGACGGCTCATTTGTTTTAAACTCACTGCGGGGAACTTGGAGGGGCTTTAACACGGAAACATGGAACACCACGGAAACATACAAAAAATGCGTGCCGAACTGGCCAACCAGGTTCGCTACTTTTTTCGCATCGGCGATGCCGAAATTGATATGAATGCCTTGCTGGGCAGCCATATCCGCATGCAGTTCGACGGGCAGATTAATTGCGTGGCTTGCGGCAAGCGCACTAAAACCTCGTTTAGTCAGGGCTTTTGCTACGCCTGCCTGCAAACAGCCCCCGAAGCCAGCGAAACCGTCATGCGCCCCGAGCTGTCGAAAGCCCAATTTGGCATTGCACGCGATATAACTTGGGCCCGGGAACACGACCTGATTGACCACATACTGTATTTGGCTCTATCGAGCGAGTTGAAGGTGGGGGTAACCCGTATCCACCAAATCCCAACCCGCTGGATTGACCAGGGAGCATCGCAAGCCATCCGGGTATTGCAAACCCCCAACCGGCACATTGCAGGCGTGGCCGAAGTATTTCTGAAAAAGTACTTTACCGACAAAACCAATTGGCGCGACATGCTGAAAAATAAGCTGGCCGAAAACGTCGACCTAAGCCAGGAAAAAGAAAACCTGTTGCACCTGCTGCCTGCCGAGCTGCGCCAATACCGCAGTACCGACGATACGGTGACAAGCCTGAACTACCCCGTTACCGAGTACCCCGAAAAACCAAACAGCCTGAGCTTTGACAAGCAAGCCGTAGTGGAAGGAACCCTGCTGGGAATAAAAGGCCAGTACCTGTTGTTGAGCAATAACCAGGTAATCAACATCCGGAAACACAATGGCTACTACATTAGCTTTGCCTATTGAGCGGGAACAGCCTGTTTAAACGGCTTGCCCCGAAACCATTTACACAACATTAATTTTTGCGGGCATAAAAGACACAGATCTTGTTATTCCCGCGTTTTTTTTCGTTTATTTGAAAAACAAGCCAACTGGGCATTTTTTTGCGGGTACAATACCCCGGAACGCCAACTATTGGCCAAAATAATCCGCTTAAAGGTCTAAAGCCTTTTCAATTTGTAAAGGCTGAAAAAAATATTGTACTATGGATAATTTCGATTGGAAAACGATTGGCTTTGGTTACCGTAAAACCAATTTCAACATACGTTGCTGGTATAAAAACGGCCAGTGGGGCCCCTTGGAAGTAAGCGACTCGGAATACATAAACATGCACATGGCTGCTACTTGCCTGCACTACGGACAAGAAGCCTTTGAGGGGCTGAAAGCCTTTAAGGGCGCCGATGGAAAGGTGCGCGTTTTTCGCATGGAGGATAATGCCCGCCGCATGTTATCGTCGAGCGAGGGTATTCTGATGGCCAAAGTACCAATCGATTTGTTTACCCAGGCCGTGATGTTGGCCGTGAAACAAAACCTCGAATTTGTTCCGCCCTATGGTTCGGGAGCCTCGCTGTACGTTCGCCCCCTGCTAATTGGCACCGGTGCAGAAGTGGGTGTTAAGCCCTCGGCAGAGTACTTGTTCCTGGTGTTTGTAACACCGGTTGGCCCCTATTTCCCCGAAGGTTTTAAACCCACCGAAATGGTTATTTACCGCCATTTTGACCGGGCTGCACCGCATGGTACCGGCAAATACAAGGTGGGCGGCAACTACGCAGCCAGCCTGGTAGCCGGTAAAAAAGCCAAAGAAGGCCACTACTCGGCCGTGCTGTACCTCGATGCCCGCGAAAAGAAATACATTGACGAGTGTGGCCCGGCCAACTTTTTTGCCATTAAGGGCAACAGCTACGTGACACCCCTGTCCGAGTCCATTTTGCCATCGATAACCAACATGAGCCTGATGCAATTGGCCGAAGATTTAGGCTTAAGGGTTGAACGACGCCAGATTCCGGTTGAAGAACTGGAAGAATTTAACGAAGCCGGTGCCTGTGGAACGGCCGCCGTTATTTCGCCCATTAAGCGCATTTACGACGAAGACCTGGATAAAGAATACCTGTACGGCTACGACCCGGGGCCCTGGAGTACCCGCCTGTACCAAAAGCTGCAAGCCATACAATGTGGCGACGAAGCCGATACCCATGGCTGGACGACGATTGTGGACTAAGCACAGACATGAGAAATAAGAAGGTCCTGCTGTTTCTTGCCCAGGGTTTTGAGGCCTACGAAGCTGCGGTATTCACCGACATTATTGGTTGGAGCAGGGAATTTGGAACCGAACCGGTTGAGTTGATAAGCACAGGGCTTCGACAGGAGATTAAATGCAAATGGAATTTAATTGTTCGTCCCGAACTAGGATTTGACCACATCGACACCAAAGATTTTGATGCCTTGGCAATTCCGGGAGGGTTTAAAGACTCGGGGTACTACGAGGATGCCTTCGACGAGCGGTTTCAAACGATGATACGCGCGTTTGACCGGGACAAAAAAATAATTGCGGCAGTTTGTGCAGCTGCGGTACCAGTAGCAAAATCGGGCGTTTTAACAGGGCGAAGGGCAACGACTTACGATTTATCAAATATATACGGACGAGAGTACCTGGCAGACTTCGGTGCCCATGTCCAGGATAAGCAGGTGGTGATTGACCGGAACATCATTACGTCAACAGGCCCCGCCACAAGCTTGGATGTTGCATTCACCTTGCTGGAGATGCTGACTTCGGCAAGAAATGCAGAAGAAGTAAAAAAGTACATGCGCTTCACCTGCAAATAGCAAAAACGATAAGCCCGGGTCACGCAGGCTCGAACCAGGCAAACCACACACACAAAAACCCGAGGGTAAAACCGGGCCTGTCAAAAGGTTCGCTCCAGGTAAGTTGCAACCCGGTAAGAGGCGCTACAGCCTATTGTTTCGATTACTGCTTGCTTCCGGGTACGAGTTGGGAGCGTGTTGATTCTACCAAGCACCGCGTAAACATTACCGGGCTTAGCAGCGGCCAGCAATACGCCTTCCGGGTGTATGCACGGGGATCTAAGCCCCAGCGTAACTGGAGCGCCGAGGTAAATAGCTTCGCGTTGTAGGCCTTACAGGCCTTTGGCAAAACGGGTGAGCAATGCAAAGCCGGCACTCCGAGCCAGGTGCCGGTACCCGTAAACCGAAGAGGGGTTCCCAAGCCCCTCTTCTTGTGTGCCTGTGCCTTGTTTAAATAAATTCGAAATTATTGCGCCGTTAATGTAAATGAATAAAAAGTGTTGTAAATTGTAACAGCTTTGTCGAAACCAAACCGGCGTAGTGCGTTGGAAAGTTGGAAGAGGTGATTATTGGTGATGTTGGACGCCATTTTAAATGAGATAGATGATTCGAATATATTTAGATTGGAATATTATTAGCAGTTTGAAAAAGCCAGAATTTAATGAATTGAAAGAATTCATTAAAAAGCATAAAAAGTATCTCCTATTTCCATATTCTCCTGCTCATTTTACGGATTTGATGAAAAGCTACCAACCTGGCAATGACTTCTTCTATGACGATTTAGAAACTTTAGAGTATCTGTCTGAAAAGCATTTAATTCGGTGGGGAAAAAAAGGAATAGAACCATTATTTGCCACTCCCAAAGAATATTTTGAAACTGAGAAAAATAAGGATGACATTTTTGAGCAAATGGATGTGGAAAAAGTATTTCAGGAGCTTGAGGTTTCATTCGATGATTTGGGAATCGGAAATCTTGGTAGTGCCATAAAATCGCTACTTCAATTGCAGCCTACTGGAATAGAGATTACAAAAGAGAATGAAAAAACGTTGAAGAATATGTTCCCACATCTAAAACCAGAGTCTTCGATGTGGGATTTAATGAAAGACATTGAACCATTCTCAAAAAAGCTTTTAACTGATGGTGAATATTACAAAGATTTTAGAAAATCCATCTCAGAATCAGGCTTCAAACTTGATTCCAACTCAGGTAACTGGGATTACAAGGAAGTAGTTAGTAATATTGATAAGTTCTTGGAATCGTTTGGAACAAAAATGACTTATCTTGATTATGTTGAGTCTTCATTAAAATATCAAAAAAATCGTCAGAACTACCATGAATTCTTCACAACAGCATATTTACTATTAGATATGATTGGATATAAAACAGATAAACTTCCGAAACAATCTGATAATATGCAAAATATTCAAGCAGATGGAGAGCATTCGTTTTATGGTGGTCATTGTGACTATTTTGTCGCTATTGACAAAAAACTAAGAATCAAATCACAAGTACTATACAGTGAGTTTAATGTTCCAACAATAGTTTTGCATCCCTCTGAACTAATCAGTGAATTAGAAAAAGTTATTGACTCATCCGAGAAAGAAGATATTTTAGGAGAAGTAATTTCATTTTGTAACCCAGAAAATTTAGTGGAATCGCATCCTTTATCTGATGAAATTGAAACATATGCATATAAACTACCTAAATTTTACTTCAATTATTTCAACTATGTGATACAAAGCATAATTGAAAAAGATAACATTATTGCTTTCACCTTTAGAAAAGCATTCAAGAATTATTCAAGGTTTATCTACTTTACAGAACCAGAAAGACTAATTGATTCAATTGTCGAAACCTTTGGAGGTTATGAAAAACATGATGTTGAGGAATTAAAAAGGAAGTTTGTGTATGAAGATGAAAACATTGTATTCGAATGGAGATTTGAAGATGGCATAATTAGGCTTCAAAAGGAGGAAGATACAGAGCGTCCGATTTTGAACTATATCATTTATTGCAGTGAGGAAAAACACCCACTCCCCCGGGCTGGTCAGGGTTTACAACCCTGACCTATTCAATGCCCGATTTGCAATTAACGATGCCAGAAAAAAGAAAACCTGATTGAATTTGATATTAAACCCGAACATGCCGGCTTCACTTTCTCGCCCAATTTGAAAAGTGAGAATGGAAGACGAAATGACCGCAAACTTGAAAGTAAAATTTTAATCATCTAGAAATGAAAGCAATAATTTTAAACCAGGCAGGGTCAGCAGATAATCTTATCTATCAAAACATCGAGAAACCAAGCCCTAAATCTGGCGAAGTTCTTATCAAAACAAAAGCCCTTGGAATAAATCCAATGGATGTTTTTATTCGCAGTAGTGAACAAATGCTAACTGCTTTTTTGGGGGACAAAAGACCTGCAATCCTTGGTTGGGACGTGGCGGGAGAGATTTCGGGAATTGGTGAAAATGTGACCAATTTTAAAATAGGCGACCCTGTTTTTACTAGTGTGTCCGGTGGTGGATATGCAGAATTTGCGATTAGTAGTGAAGCAACCACAATGCCCATCCCTGAAAATATCTCTTTTCGAGAAGCCGCGGCCGTTCCCGTTGCGGCGCTTACCGCTTGGCAGGGATTAGTAAAAAAAGGAAAATTGAAAAAGGGAGATAAAGTATTGATTCACGCAGGTTCGGGCGGTGTTGGACATTTTGCCATTCAGATAGCCAAAAATTTAGGGGCTTATGTTATTACCACATCATCAGCAAAGAACAAGGATTTTGTGATGTCGGTTGGAGCAGACCAACATATCGACTATCAGGCTCAAATGTTTTACAATGTACTTTCGGAAATAGACGTGGTATTTGATACGATCGGTGGTGAAACCAGAGAACGCTCTTTCGATGTTTTGAAAAAAGGAGGGATTCTTGTTTCGGTTGTTCCGCCATTGACTCCTGAACTTCAAAAATTAGCTGATGAAAAAGGCGTAAACAGTAAGCATTCGCCCAACCCCGTCTATTTTCCCTGCCAATGAGTCATTAAGTTTGCTGTGAACCAAAAATGAAACAGAGATGCTCAATGCTCAAAAATTCCTGTCGATTTATCATGATTACCTGGATTCGGGGCTGACTGTCCGGGATTATTGTGCCAACCAGCACATGAACGAGGCCCGGTTTTACTACTGGCAAAACAAACTAAAAGACCAACTTCCACCCAAGCAGGGCTTCATCCCGGTTGTTTTCAATCCCAGGCAGCAAACTTCTGCTGTTCCCTTTTCCTGCGCAAACAAACAACATCAACACCCCGGCACCAAGGGAGAACTCTGTTGCGAGATTAGCTATCCCAATGGCATTTGCGTGAAGTTGAGCGGAATGACTGATGCCGATATTCTGCGTTCATTGCTTCAGCTAACCGGGCAGTAGTATGTTC
>JBKEAN010000210.1:0-2574 GCA_047972415.1 Mangrovibacterium sp. | reverse complement strand
CTTCAGGAACAACTATTATTGTTGCCATCTTGATTTCAAAGACGGTTTTGCTGCGAAAAAAACCAGCTTAATTAGCGTGTTGAAAGAAATTTTATACATTTGCACCCTCTAAAAAACAAGTTCTATAAAATATGATTAGCAGACGAATTATCCGAATTAAAGTATTACAGGTGTTGTACGCCCATTATACCTCGCCGGAAAAATCAATCAACAACACCGAAAAAGAGCTCTTTTTCAGTATCCAGAAAACCTACGATCTCTATCATTTTTTGCTGCAATTAGTTGTTGAAATTGCCGATCATGCCAACGCAATCATCGAACTGCGTAAGAAAAAGCACTTCCCAACCCCCGAAGATTTAAATCCGAATACCCGCTTTATTACCAACAAAGTAATTTACCAGTTGCGCCACAACGAGCAAATGAAAATACAGCTCGAACAATCGAAACTAAGCTGGAGCAACGAACCCGAACTGATTAAACGACTGTACACCAACCTTATTGAAAGCGATTTTTACATCGAATACATGACCGCCCCGGAACGCAACTACCTGGACGATAAAAAAGTAGTTGAATTGGCTCTGGCTGAAGTTATTTTACAGTCGGACGAATTAATCTCACTGCTGGAAGAACAAAGCATTTACTGGAACGACGACCTCGACTTTGTAACCAGTATGACCATAAAAACTATAAAAAAGCTGAAGGACTACTCGGACGACAAAACCGCGCTGATGCCACTTTTTAAAGACGACGAAGACCGCGACTTCGCGAAAAACCTGTACCGCAAATGCGTTGTAAACCACAACGATTTAACAAAAGTGGTGGAAACATACACCGAAAATTGGGATGTTGAACGCATCGCCTTCCTCGATAACCTGATTATGGAAATGGCCATTGCCGAATTTCTGTACTTCCCGTCAATCCCCACCAAGGTTAGCTTGAACGAGTACATCGAACTGTCGAAATATTACAGCACCCAAAAAAGCCGGAACTTTATCAACGGTATTTTGGACAAGGCATTGAAAGCCCTGAAAAAAGAAGGCAAAATTGTAAAAGCCGGGCGAGGGCTGATTGGCGAAGAAGCAGGCGAATGAAATAGCCATTAGAGCCCAAGCCCATACAAACCGAAAAAAAAATGGCTATATCCATGCGTACGTGAGCAGGTTTAGTTCGAAGAAATATTTTTTCACCCAAATGAAACAACTGATTGCCATCATTTTAATGGCTTTTGCCTGCGCGTGCAACAGCGGTCCGAAACCCGCAGGGGAAAGCCCGGCCCCGGATGCGAAAGCAAAATTTGCGATTCAGGAAGAAATCCATAATTTTGGCAGCGTTCAGGCCGGCGAGATGCTTTCGTACAGTTTCAAATTCACGAACGAGGGCGATGCCGATTTACTGATAACAAAGGTTGAAACCGATTGCGGCTGTTTGCACATCAATTACCCGGAAGAGCCGGTTAAGCCCGGTGAATCGTCGTACATTGAAGTGCTGCTGAATACGGCCGGCGAAGTTGGGCAGGTACTGAAACAGATTTCAGTTTACACCAACGCCCAACACGATGCGAAGAGCCTGGTAATTGGCGTAAAAGTTGAGAATGAACTGTTTAATTTGTATAACTAATAATTAAGAATAACAATGAATTATTTATTGATGGCAGCTCCGCAAAACGGAGCTGAAGCAAACCCACTGATGACTTTCCTGCCAATGATTTTGGTGATTGTGGTATTCTACTTCTTCATGATCCGCCCGCAGGTGAAACGCCAAAAAGAGTTGAAAAAATTCCGCGAAAGTCTTGAAAAAGGCGACAAAGTGGTAACAACCGGTGGAATTTACGGAAAAGTAGCCGAAATTAAAGACAACTATGTTTTATTACAAGTTGATGACAATGTAAAACTGCGTGTCGATAAATCGGCCGTGGTAAAAGACATGTCGGACGTACAACCGCAAAAATAAGCCGGATACAACTAGAAAAAATGAAGGGCAAGCTTAAGCGTTTGCCCTTTTTTCTATCTTTGGTTTCGTGGAAAAAAATTGGCTCCATACCATTCAACTCATCGTCCGCAGGGCTCGGAGAATAAACGAAGGACGTATCGTTATTTTCGTGGTTTGTCTGGCTATCGCAACCGTCTTTTGGTTTCTCAATGCCCTAAGCAAAGAGTATTCGGTAGATTTGGCCTTTCCGGTCCGTTATACCAATATGCCTGCCAACAAAGTGCTGGCCAACAACCCGCCCAAACAGTTTATACTGAAAGTAAACTCGTATGGGTTTACCATTCTCAGACACAAACTAAGCATGGCGTTTTCTCCGATTATTTTTAATGTGAACGAATTTACCGGCGGACGGATTGAAAACTCGGACAAAACAAGATTCAGCATCGCCACCCGCCAGTTTATAAAGCGGCTGTCGGGACAGGTGAGCAACGAGCTTCAGATAGTCGAAATTCAACCCGACACGATTTATTTCGAATTCGATCGCTTGGTAAAACGCCAGGTAAAAGTGAAACCTGACATCAACTATACCTTTAAAAAGCAGTTTTACGCCAGCGGTTCTGTCTTTTCAGAGCCCGATTCGATAGT
>JBKEAN010000209.1:0-33063 GCA_047972415.1 Mangrovibacterium sp. | reverse complement strand
GACAACCGTTTAGATGCGTATGACAACCGTTTAGATGCGTATGACAACCGTTTAGATGCGTATGACAACCGTTTAGATGCGTATGACAACCGTTTAGATGTTATGACAGCTATTTAGATGCTTATGACGGCCGTTCAGATACCTTCGGCAATCAACAAGATACCTTCGGCAATCAACAAGATACCTTTGATAACCATTCAGACATCTCTGACAACCAACAAGATACCTTTGATAACCAATAAGACACCCCTGACAACCAACAAGATACCTTCGACAACCAACAAGATACCTCTGACAACCAACAAGATACCTTCGGCAACCAACAAGATACCTTCGGCAACCAACAAGACAGCTTCGACAACCAACAAGACAGCTTTGCTATCAGGTGTACCCTTCTGAAAACCCTCCCCGTCCCTTTATTTTCTTGTTTGTACCAAAACCGAAGCAATTAAGAAGCGAAAGTCGGTTCTCCTGTTGTTTTTGTTTGCTGCCACAAGGAAGTTTTCCCTTTCTTTGTGCTCCAAACAACGCAAAACATGATAAAACAAGAAATCAACCCGAACATATTAAAAAGCCGTCAACACTTTTACCTGCTCGATGGGCTTCGTGGTGTCGCAGCATTGGCTGTTGTTATTTTTCATTTTATGGAATGGGTTTATCCCGACCACGGCGAAAACTTTATTGGGCACGGTTTCCTTGCCGTCGACTTCTTTTTCTGCCTGTCGGGTTTTGTTATTGCTTATGCTTACGATCAGCGGCTGCCTAAAATTGGGTTGAAGGAGTTTGCCAAATCGCGTCTTATCCGGCTGCACCCTTTGGTGGTTATTGGTACCGTTCTTGGACTTGTTGCTTTGCTTATCGACCCCTTTACAAACCATTTTCAAGGTTATTCGGCACTAAAAATAATTACAATCACACTTTGCTCGCTCGTTGTCATTCCATTTCCGGCAATGGACGAACGTTACTTCAACCTGTTTGGGTTGAATGCCCCTGCGTGGTCGTTGTTTTGGGAATACATTGCCAACATTGTTTATGGCCTTTTCCTTGTTCATGCCGGGAAGAAGTTATTGATGATACTGACGGGGATTGCCGCTGCCGGAATTCTGTATACTGCATGGTCGGCCGGAAACCTGATGGGTGGATGGAGCGGTGAAACCTTTTTTGACGGCGGTATTAGGGTGGCCTATTCGTTTATGGCCGGGATGCTGGTTTACCGCAACAATTGGTTAATAAAAACCCGTATTGGCTTTATTCCGCTGGCCATACTGCTCCTGGTTGTATTTATGTTACCTGTTTTCCCGTTCGATTGGCTGGTTGAAGCATTGGTTGTACTTGTTGTTTTCCCGCTCCTGGTGTCGTTGGGGGCAGGTTCTGCGCTTTCGGGGCCTATGCAACGGTTTTGCAAGTTCTCGGGCGAGCTTTCCTATCCGCTTTACATGACCCACTATGCTGGCATCTGGATTTTTGGTAATTACTGGCTGAAAACGGGTGGAGATTCACCTTATCTGGCATGGATTATTGCCGGAGGTGTAGCTAGTATGCTTGTATTTGCCTGGTTGGTCATGCGCTTTGTTGATACGCCAATCCGCAACTACCTTACCCGAAAACGCCTTTCGCATTTACCGGCGAAGTAAAAAAGTACCAATCAAAAAAAAAGTAACCGAAATTAAATTCTACCAATTCTATTGTATATTTAACCCTTCTGATAAACTATGGAGTACCCGAAAGGCCTTAAGAGTAGGACAAACAACCAAAACAATTACCCCAAATGGATGCACAAAAAGTAGATATGTTTATTCTGGCAAATTCCAAATTCTTCGAAGCCCATCAACTGCCTGGTATTCGCGAACGTTTACTAATAATGGACGAAGCCAAATGGCCATTCATTCAAACCATCCAGTTCAAAGACCCGACCACGTCAATCATTGTTTCCTTACTTGCCGGCTATTTAGGAATCGACCGCTTTATGATTGGCGACACCGGTATGGGAATTGGCAAACTCTTAACCTGTGGCGGTTTAGGCATTTGGACCATTATTGACTGGTTCCTGATTATGGGCGCTACCCGCGAGAAAAACATTGAAAAACTAAACCAAGTGATGTTTTAGTGCCCATCAGCCGCACAAAATTATATACACTGCTAAGCATAGTCTGCATTTCGGGCTATGCTTGGTTGCTTATACAATTGAGCCAAAACGGTACAAACACAGGGCTTCCAACCGTTTGCTTCATCAAATCGGTTACGGGGGTACCTTGTCCATCGTGTGGTTCAACCCGTTCGGTGTTAGAATTACTACATGGGCAGCTAAAAAGCGCCTTTCTGCTCAATCCGCTGGGTTTTGTTTTGCTCGCAGGCTTACTTATCATCCCTTTGTGGCTTTTATTCGATCTGCTTAGCCAGCGACAAAGCTTGTTGCAGGTTTATTTGCGCTCCGAACAATTTATTCGTAAACCGCTGCCTGCAATTATTTTTATACTACTCCTATTAATCAACTGGATTTGGAATATTGTTAAAGGATTATGATACAAACAAACACATTTGCCTATCTCCCCAGCGAGCACGAGACCGAAAAGGCATCAAACAGCTACCTCATGTCGCTTATTGCCGTGATGGTTGGTTTACCCTTGCCCATTGTTAACCTGTTGGCAACCTTCTTTTTCTTTTTGGGCAACCGCAAAGGCACTTACTTTGTACGCTGGCATTGCACCCAAGCCTTATTGTCGCAATTTTCGCTTATTTTCATCAACAGTTACGGCTTTTGGTGGACTATTTCCATTTTTTTCGGTTCGGGTACCATTACCAATGCCTATATTGCCTACCTGTTCTCGGCACTTCTGTTCAACATTGCCGAATTTGTTGCTACCATTTATGCTGCTATTCAAACCCGCAAAGGCATTCATGTTGAATGGTGGTTTTACGGGGCTTTAACCAATTTAATTGTAAAGCCATGACGATGAGAAAAATTGTTATCCCCGGACTGGCCATCGCCGGCTCCTTTTTTCTATGCTGGTTTTTGCTGATGCAAATAAACTGGATGAAGCTGTTTAAAGTTGAAAAGGCCAAGGTTGAAACCGAGAAAAAAATTGGCGAGTTGCTTTGGGATGTCTTTCGCGAGTCATCGCCCGAAGTAACCGATTCGGCTATTGTTGTACCTATCGATAGCATACTCACCAAAATTTGCACCGCTAACGATATTGATCGCGAAAACATTAAACTTCATATTCTGGAAAAAGACGAAGTGAATGCTTTTGCCCTCCCCGATGGCCATTTGGTTATTTTTAACCGGTTGATAAGCGAAACAAACAAGCCCGAAGAATTAGCCGGTGTTATTGGGCACGAGCTGGCCCACATTGAACTGAAGCATGTGATGAAAAAGCTGGTGCGCGAAATCGGGATGGTCACGCTGGTGTCCATGAGCGGCGGAAACAACGGCTCTGTGTTGGTAAAAGATGCGGCTCGTTTGCTGTCGTCAAGCGCATTTGACCGGAAAATGGAAACCGAAGCCGACGAAACATCGCTCGACTATTTGCGCAAAGCAAAGATCGACCCGGCGCCGCTGGCCGATTTCCTCTTCAACCTAAGCCTGTCCGAAGCCGATAAACCCGACTACATTGATTGGATAAGTACTCACCCCGACACACAACAACGGGCCGAATCACTGGCCAACCAATGCAAAGAGCTTACTGATGAATACGAACCGGTTATTTCAGACGAAAGCTGGAACAGACTAAAAGAAGCCATTGACGAACGCTAAGCTTTTAAGCCATAACAAGATTCAAACATCTTTGCAACCCGACAAAAAAATAAATGAAGCTGGCAGTTATCGATCTGGGGACAAACACGTGCAACCTGTTGCTTGCCAAACTCCAAACAAAGGGTTATCAATTACTTTACCAGGGGAAAGTTGGGGTGAAGCTGGGTAAAGACGGCATCAACAAAAAGCAGCTCAGCCCCGAAGCCTTTGATCGGGCTATTGCCGCGCTGAAGGCGCATCAACAAACTATTGCACAGCATGGCGGGGCAAACCATATTATTGCTATAGCCACATCGGCGGTTCGCGATGCCGATAACCGGGCAGAATTTGAGAAGGCACTTTTTGATGCCACCGGATTGGCGCTCTCGGTAATATCGGGAGAAGAGGAAGCTTCCCGTATTTTTGATGGCGTGTTGCTGGCTTTCGGGCAAGTTCCGGACAACAGCCTGATCTTGGATATAGGCGGGGGCAGCAACGAATTCATTCAAACCAGAAATAATAAAGTCGTTTGGAAAGAAAGTTTTCCGTTGGGAATGGCACGCGTTGTTGAATATTTCACCCTCTCCGACCCCATTCTACCTGCTGAATTTGAAGCGATTGAAAACTGGTTCGACCACGGGCTACAATCGCTTTGGAAGCACTGGGAAAGCCGTCAGGTATCCGAGCTTATCGGATGCTCGGGCGCCTTTGATACGCTTTGCGACCTGATTGATAACTCGCCGCCCGGAACAAAAATGCGCCGGGTACAAGCTGTTTCTCTCGCTGATTTTAACCGGGTTACCGAAAACATCATTCACTCAACAAAAGCACAACGCGAGCGGTTGGCCGCCATGGAACCACTCCGGATCGAGATGATTGTCCCCTCCTTTATCCTGATACGGCTGGTCGTCCGCAAACTAAATATCGGCGCCATCACACAAACCGACTTTGCCCTGCGCGAAGGTGTTTTGAGTAGATGGATTAATGATTAATTTTGTTTCCAATCTTCAAAAAAAATAAAAACATGTCACGCATTCTGGTTATCGACGACGAACGAAGCATCCGCAACACGCTAAAAGATATTTTGGAATACGAAAAATACCAGGTTGACCTGGCAGACGAAGGCCCGGCCGGACTGGAATTGTTGAAAAAGAATGAATATGACATTGTTTTGTGCGACATAAAGATGCCCGGAATGGACGGGATTGAGGTACTGGAAAAAATTCAGAGCGAGGGGATTGATACGCCGGTGGTGATGATTTCCGGGCATGGCAATATTGATACGGCCGTGGAATCGATAAAAAAAGGCGCCTTCGATTTTATTGAAAAACCACTCGATTTGAACCGGTTGCTGATTACCATCCGTAACGCTACCGACAAATCGAACCTGATGACCGAAACCAAAACGCTGAAAAAGAAAGTCGGTAAGAAGTACGAAATTGTGGGGAATTCCGAAGCAATCCGCAAAATTATCGATATGACTGACCGCGTTGCCCCAACCGAAGCGCGCGTGTTGATTACTGGGTCGAACGGGACGGGCAAAGAGTTGATTGCCCGCCGTTTGCACGAGAAAAGCCACCGCGCTGCTCTGGCATTTGTTGAGGTGAACTGCGCTGCCATACCCTCGGAGCTAATTGAAAGTGAATTATTTGGCCACGAAAAAGGAGCCTTTACCTCTGCCCTGAAGCAACGCAAAGGCCAGTTTGAACAAGCCGACGGCGGTACCCTGTTTCTGGACGAGATTGGCGACATGAGCCTTTCTGCCCAGGCCAAAGTGTTGCGCGCCCTGCAGGAGAACCAGATTACCCGGGTTGGTGGCGAAAAACCCATTAAGGTTGACGTTCGGGTAGTCGCTGCCACCAACAAAAACCTGAGCGAAGAAATTGAAAAAGGCAGCTTTCGCGAAGATTTATACCACCGTTTAAGTGTAATCCTCATCAAAGTACCTTCGCTGAATGAGCGCCCTGACGACATTCCGCTGCTGGCGAATCATTTTATCGGGCAAATTTGCAGCGAATACGGCATGCCGCCCAAAAACATTTTACCCGACGCGCTGGAAAAACTAAAGCAAATGACGTGGACTGGTAATATTCGCGAATTCCGCAACGTTATCGAGCGACTTATCATCCTGTGTGACAAAACAATAAGCGGCGACGATGTGGACGCATTTGCAGCACCGCTTAAATAACTTCGGCACACGCACGTTTCGAACCGATATTGGCTTTCAACAAATAAACGCACAAGCTTGCTTTGAGGGTGAAGTAAACGAATTGTAAATGAATTTTAAATCGGATAGAACATCTTTTCCCTTTCGTTGTTTAAAGTGATGATACAAAACTTCTTTACATACGATTTTAAGATCAACCTCTGAGGGCGGTAAGTTTATTTGTTGTTGTCATGGCGTATTTTTTTAACATTTAACCGGATAGCGATGTCCGGGTGCGAACCGTTCTTCAGAGGTTTTTTTATTTTCAGTTCTTTAAGCCGTCCGTAGCCCGTACCGAGAAAAAAGTGTCCGGTTTTTCATCTTATCCCGCGCTTAAAACCCCGAACAGCACACCAAATGTGTCAATCCGGGTTCATTTTAACTTTCATTTTTTACCATTCCAATTATTATCGGTTATATTTGGGAGTTCGAATCAAACGAAAACCATGCAGAAAATTGCCATTTTCCCGGGTTCATTCGACCCATTTACAATTGGACACGAGAGTGTTGTTCGCCGGGCTATCCCGATGTTCGATAAAATCATTATCATGATTGGCTACAACACCAAAAAGAAATCGTTTTTCCCGGTGGACAAGCGGCTGCGCTGGATTGCCCAGGTTTTCGAGGATCAACCGTCGGTTGAAGTTCGCACCCACGAAGGGCTAACAGTAGATTTTGCCCGCTCGGTAAATGCCAACTACATTTTGCGCGGTTTACGCACCTCGGCCGATTTTGAGTACGAACGCGCCATTGCACAAATGAACAAAAAGCTCTTCCCGCAAATCGAAACCGTGTTTTTGCTCACCATGCCCGAGCACACTCCCATCAACTCGTCCATTGTTCGCGACATTATTTTGCATGGTGGTGATGCCAGCATGTTTATTCCCAAAGGGTTGAACATGGATGAATTTACGGTAGGATGAAACAGTTTGCGCTTCATTTTTTAAGCCTGGTTTCATTTTTTTGTGTTCAGGCACAAACGCGACCGGTTATTTTAAAAGGGAAAGCACCGGAATATGCCGGCCGTAAAATTGAACTAAAATACCAAGCCGAACCGGTAACCGGTAATGCGGCAACAGTGGCAACTATTTCCTTTTTGCCCGATGGTTCATTTGAATCGTCAGTGCTGATAAACCGGACCAGTTATATTTTTGCTACGTTCGACCGCTGGAAAGCCGAAATTTACCTGGAACCGGGAAGTAGCTACGAACTGGTGTTCCCTCCCTACCAAGCCCTGCGCGAATCCGAAAAGCAAAACCCATACTTTCGGCCCGAGCCAATTGTATTTGGGTTGAAAAATCCATCGAAAACAGAACTCAACCTACAAATCGATGCCTTTGAACAGGCTTACCAACAGGAAGAAAACCGCTATTTCGATCGGATATTCAAGGATAAATCGACCACCGCCGCTGACTCGGTGATTACCCGGCTGAACAAGCAATTTCCGGCCGATGAGCAAAGTTTCTTCGGTCAGTATAAGTTTTACCGGTTGGCTGCTGTACGCTTTGCCCAACGCCCCGAACACAACAACAGCTTTATTCGTCAATATCTTGACAGGCAGCCTATCCCACTCGATTTACCTGGTTGGCAACACTTGTTTGAACAGCAGTTCACCAACTTTTTTTTCAACGAAAGCAACCGGGTTGGAGGCGATGTTTTCCGGAGCCTGGTTGGTACAGCCAACTTAAGCGGCATTGAACAATACCTGCAAAAAGAGAAACGCTGGAGCAGCCCGCTTGGCCACATGGTAATACTAAAATCAATCAACGACGCGTACTACCAGGCACGCTTCAACCCCAAAACCATGCTGGCTTTGCTCCACAAAATCGGTCAAAGTAACTGGCCGGATCACGAAAAGAAAATTGCCAAAAGTTTAAAAGAAAAGTTACTCTACCTGACTGCCGGAACAGCAGCCCCCGAATTAACAGCCCAAACAATTGAGGGCGAAAACTTCGACCTGAAAAATTTACACGGCAAACTGGTGTACCTGCATTTTACCACGGTTACCAATCCGATATGCCGCCAACACCTGGACGAACTGAAGAAAGACGCGCAAAACCTGCCCGGCAAAGTTGAACTAGTGAACCTGATCCCCGAAAATAATGCGGCAAAAAGAGAGTTGATTTTACAGCAAAACTGGCCCGGAACTTTTGTTGTCGTGGACGATTCGGATTTGGAAAGATACCGGGTGAAAGCTTTTCCGACCGCTTTTTTGGTAGCCGAAAATGGCAATTTGCTGCTTGCACCGGCACTAAATCCAATTGACGGTTTCCCAAAACAATTGAGCGAGTTGCTGCAACAGCGCCGCACGGAACAGTTACGTCATCAGCCGAAATAACGGCACAGGAGCCGCGCAATATTGCCGTAAGTATTGGCCAGCACTTCATCCAGCTCGCTGCGGGCAAACCAGCGTATTTCGGTAATGTCTTCTTCGGTTTGCGGCGAAGGGTGTTCCGTACCGTCGTAAACCATTTCGAACCAACGGGTTTCCTTCCAAACCCAATTATCGTCAGCCGGGAGCCAGGGTGAGCAGTAAATATGGTAGGTTGAAGGCAATTCCCGGAGAATTTTCACCCCGCCCAAACCGCACTCCTCTTCTACCTCACGAATGGCTGCTTGCCTAACCAACTCCCCCTCTTCAATTTTTCCTTTTGGCAAATCCCACTTTCCCAGTCGGTAGATGAACAGCAACTTCCCATCGGCGCTTCGGATCAGGCCACCAGCAGCGGGCAATTGATGAAAACCATTGATAGCTGATTGCAACAACGCTTCATTGCTAAAAACAACCAAAAAAGGTTCTTCAGCATATTTTGTGCAACCGATTGTTTTAAGGAATTCAAAAAAAGAATCAAGCGATTGAATTTCAACCTGTTTACCAATGTTATGCGAAGATGAATTCTGGCTTTTGACCAACAAATGCAGGAGACATTCATTAAAAAAAACTTCGTACATTTGCGCTGAATTCAGATTAAACATTTAACATTATGCAAGACATCCAACTGGAAGTAACCAAAAAACTCGTACAAATTAATACAATAAAAATCCAACCTTCAAACCCGTTTACATGGGCATCGGGTTGGAAAGCACCGATTTATTGCGACAACCGGAAATTGTTGTCGTACCCCGAAGCCCGCACCTTTATTTGCAAGCAATTTGCCAAAATTGTTCGCGAAAAATATCCGCAAGCCGAAGTCATTGCCGGGGTTGCTACTGGCGCAATTGCACATGGCGTGCTGGTTGCCGAAGAATTGGGCTTGCCATTTGTTTATGTCCGCTCGGCGCCCAAAGATCACGGTTTGGAAAACCTGATTGAAGGCGATCTGAAAGCCGGTCAGAAAGTGGTGATTATTGAAGATCTGGTATCAACCGGAGTCAGCAGCCTGAAAGCTGCCGAGGCAATCCGGACTGCAGGCGGCGCCGAAGTACTGGGTATGCTGGCTATTTTCACCTACAATTTCCCGGTTGCCAAAGAGGCCTTCGAAAAAGCACGTATCGAGCTGACGACCTTGAGCCAGTACCAGACCCTGATTGAAGTTGCGCTGGAGTCGGGCGAAATTGAAGAGTGCCAGGTTGAATCGCTGAAACGGTGGCGCGAAGATCCGGCTAACTGGGGCAAATAAACAGAACTGTATTTTTTCATATCTTCGCAATCCCCGGCAATGCCGGGGATTTTTCTGTTTTTATTCTTCAACCCAAAACGAAATTATAAAGCCATTTTCAACTTTTAACAGCTATGGGAATACAAAAATACATTAGCGATATTAAGACCATTGATCACAATCAAGAACTGGTTTACAATTACTTATCAAATTTCAATAACCTTTCGGCCTATGTGAACGACGGGTTATTGTCAAAAATCAACGAATCGGTACCTCAAATCAAGGTGAGCGATTTTGAATCGGATGCCGACTCGTGCCGCTTCACCATTTCGGGAATGGGCCAGGCCGAAATCCGGATTATTGACAGGGAGCCTTGTGCAACCATAAAAGTAGCCAGTTCGGGCAGTTTGCCCGTAGGCATTACTTTTTGGATTCAATTACTGCCGGTTACGCCCTACCAAAGTAAAATGAAACTGACCCTTCATGCCGAGATGAGCATGATGATTAAAATGTTGGTAAACCGGAAGCTCGAAGAAGGCATTAACCAACTGGCCGACATGTTTACCAAACTACCCTACCGTTAAGACATTAACATAAAGCGAATTACTTCAAACCGCCTCACCGCGATGACGCACCAAGAATGATAACCAAAATCAAAATCGACCAGTATTACCAGCAGTACAGTCAGTTACCGTTGATTGATGTGCGTTCGCCGGGCGAATACCAAAAAGGGCATATTCCGGGGGCATTCAACGTACCCCTGTTTTCGGACGATGAGCGGGCACAGGTTGGAACGATGTATGTACAGGTTTCGCGCGAAAAAGCTATCGAGCTGGGTTACGAGTTTGTAACACCCAAACTCACCGATTTTGTCATTCAATCCGAAAAAATTGCCCCGTCCCGCGAAGTTGTCGTCCACTGCTGGCGCGGCGGTATGCGCAGCGCTGCTTTTGCCCAGCACCTGGCCAACAACGGCTTCAGAAAAATTTACCTCATCGAAGGCGGTTACAAAGCATACCGGAAGCGGGCCCTGCAAACCTTCGAACAGCCCTTCAACCTAAAGCTGATTGGCGGCTATACTGGAAGTGGGAAAACAAGGATTTTGAAATACATCGGCGAACTGGGGCACCAGGTAATTGATTTGGAGGGACTGGCGTGTCACAAAGGCTCGGCTTTTGGCGGTATTGGCCAAGCCGGACAACCAAGTACAGAGCAATTCGAGAATAATTTGTTCGACAAATTTCGGGTACTCGATTTTGCCAAACCCATTTGGGTTGAAGACGAAAGCCACAACATTGGCCATGTGAAAATACCAATGAACCTTTTTCGCCAAATGCGCGAACAAACCCTGCTATTTCTGGACATTCCGGTACAGGAACGTGCCCGGTTGCTGGTTGAAGAATACGGCAATTGCCAGCGCGAAGAATTGGCCAATTCTATCGGGCGAATTTATAGGAAATTAGGCGGATTAATGGCCAAAAGCGCTTTGCAATACCTGGAAGAAGGCAACTACGTTGAAGTGGCCCTGATTGCCCTCTTTTACTACGACAAAACTTACCTAACAGGTATGCGCACCCGAAACGAATCGAAGGTACTGACGATAAAGCTAGCAAATACAGATGTCGAAAAAAATGCCCGGTTATTAATCCTTCAATCCGAAGAATATGAATGAAATAAAACTTACACACTATAGTCATGGGGCTGGTTGCGGTTGCAAAATTTCGCCCCAGGTGCTTACTTCCATCCTGCACAGCAACATTGCTCCCATAACCGATAAACGATTGCTGGTTGGCAACGAAAGCCGCGACGATGCAGCAGTTTATGATTTAAATAACGGCACTGCCATTATTAGTACGACCGATTTTTTCATGCCCATTGTTGACGATCCGTTCACCTTTGGGCAGATTGCCGCCACCAACGCCATCAGCGATGTGTACGCTATGGGGGGAAAACCCTTGCTGGCCATTGCAATTCTGGGTTGGCCGGTTGACAAATTGCCTGCCGAAACCGCGCAACAAGTGATGGACGGGGGAAGGCAAGCCTGCCACGAAGCCGGTATTGTGCTGGCCGGTGGGCACAGCATCGATAGCCCCGAACCCATTTTCGGGCTGGCCGTTACCGGACAAATTGAAATCGGCAAACTGAAGCGAAACGACACAGCCACCAGCGGTTGCTTGTTGTACCTAACCAAACCGCTGGGTGTAGGTATTCTGACAACCGCCCAAAAACAAGGCAAGCTAAAGGTTGAACATGCCAATATTGCCCCGCAATCGATGATCCGGCTCAATGATATTGGCCAGCTGTTTGCCGAAATTGAAGGGGTAAAAGCAATGACCGATGTTACTGGCTTCGGGTTATTGGGGCACTTAACCGAAATGTGTGAAGGAAGTGGGTTGTCGGCAACCATTGAACGGGATAAAATACCTTGCTTCCCCGATGTCGGTTATTACATGGCCCAACATTGTATTCCCGGAGGTACACACCGTAATTGGAGTAGCTACGGCGCCAACATCAAGTTGAAAGACGAACGTGACAAACTCATCCTCTGCGACCCACAAACCAGTGGTGGATTGCTGGTTGCCGTTGAGCCAGAAGCCGCAGCCGAAGTAGAACAGCTGTTGCGACAACACGGGTATCAACACTATTCTTTTGGCTATTTAACAGAAAAAATCGATAGACAAATAGAAGTTATCTAGTTTTACAAGCTGACTTTTTTCGAACAAACGGGGGCTTCTCCGTGATGAATGTGAGCAATTTAACCGGAAAACTGTTATATAGCGAATAAACTTAAAGCTAACTTGTATCACCTGCATCCATGAAGCAAAAAAAAGTAAACAGATGAAGATATTTCGCAAAGAAGACAAAATAAGTTCGTTGGTTACAGCCAATCCCAATTTACTACCGGTTATCAACCGCTTTGGAATACGGCTGGGTTTCAAGGAAAAAACAATCCGGGAAATCTGTGACGAACGCGAAGTCAACCCCGACTTCTTTTTGGCCATTGTAAACACCTATTCCGACGAAAATTACTTTCCGGAAGAAGCCCTACTCGCATTCTCGCCAGTATTACTTATTGATTATCTGAAAAATACACACAACTATTACATCGGCTACGTCATTCCCAAAATAGAACGTTTACTAAACAACCTGGTACAATCGGCGCCGGAAAGCACGGCCAGCATGAAAATTATTGTGTCGTTTTACCACAAATACAAAGAAGAATTACTGCTCCACCTGAAGCAGGAAGACGACAAGGAATTCCCCTACATTATTGAACTTTGCCGGACAATGCAATTGCGAAACGGGCAGAGACGGATTCGCGACTTCGAAAACGATCACACCAACGTGGAAGAAAAACTGAGCGACCTCAAAAATCTCGTCATTAAATACCTGGAGCCCAATTACAACAACTACGAGATGAACGAGTTTTTACAGGCGCTGTTTCAATTCGAAAAAGACCTGTACGACCATGCCCGGATTGAAGATGCAATTTTAATTAAACAAGTCATTAAACTTGAAGAAGAAGCCAGCTCGAACCTGGCACGCTAAACATGGAAGAAATAGTATTCATCATACATCCCTCCGAAATTACCCGCAAAGGGCTTGCCTGGATATTACAGGAGTATTTCAAGATGGAAATTACCCAACTGGCTTCCATTCACGACATGAATTCGTTTGGCAGTATACATGGGCACCTAATTATTATTATTTTTCAGAAGGGGATGGATTTGCCCGCAGAAAACCTGGAACACCTGTGTAAAAATAACCAACTGGCCCTGGTTTGCTTAAGCCCTGCAAACCAACCCTGCAACGACAACGAAACAACTTACGAATTGAGCGAACTGGCCTCGAACCTACAGATACAGAAACTCATCCAGGTTATCCGCAAGTCGGCCAGCAAATCGAAAACTACCATTAGTGATAACGGCGATTTGACCCAACGCGAAAAAGACGTTATCAAACACGTTGCCTTGGGCCTGTCGAACAAAGAAATGGCGGACAAGCTGAATATCAGTATTCATACGGTAATTTCGCACCGAAAAAACATTACCGAGAAGCTAAATATCAAATCCATCTCGGGGCTCACGGTTTATGCCATTATGAATAACCTACTCGACATCAGTGAGATTAACCCGGAAGAGCTGATTTAATTTCCATCCTGGGTTTTGGCCTTCAACCTAAAAATCACAACAATTGGGGATTGTGACCGCCCGTATTTTGTTCCAACTTTGAGGGTACAAATTGTAGCCCTATGAAATACGAAAGCCCAAACGGACGAATTTTCACCTGTGCTTCGTGCCGAAAGATACACCTGGAGTTTAATAATTTTGCCCTCGACCTGAAAGATACCGATGCACTGCGCGAGCTGTGCAATTACCTGAAAGCAGTTTTATCGGCCTTACCTACCGGGAAAAATGAGCAACAACCCGATGCCTGCAAAACTGTCATTCCGTTCCATACCAGCAACATAAAGCTTTTGGCCAATGCCTTTGAACTACACGAAATTATAGGGCTTATCAATGGATTTTCCGGATTAAATAATCTGGAATTCAACATTCCGTTGAAACATAAAAATATCCCGTCAAGTTTACTCAACGGGATATCCTATCTTCAACTCAACTAAGTTCTCTTATCGGGTTTATTCTATCCCGGTTGGTGTCGGAACAAATAGGTTTCGCTTAATATCACGCGGGTTTGCCAGGTTGGCAGGCTCAAGTAAGTTTACCCGTGCCGACTTGGCACTGGCTGTGCTTGTTACCGTACCGGTTATCAAGCTGATGGCTTTTTCGAGCATGGGGTCTTCGGTGTTGCCAAATTCGTAGCCAAGCGTCAGGTAATCCTCAACGGCATAATCCGGCGCCAAGCCACTGGCAAAGTCAGTCAAACCATCAATGTTCGAATACTTCATTACCACTGGCAACATGCACCATTCTTCGTTGTCGTCGGGCAGAACCCACATTCCAGTGTATTTTCCGTAGGTTGTTTCGCCAATGCGGTAAACATCCATGTACGGGGCCAAGCCAATCATTAACAATTCGCTGGCCGACGCCGATCCCCCGGTTGTTAAGCAATACAAACGGCTCAGGTTCAAATTTGTAGCATTATCCACAAATTTATAGGTGAGGTTATCGGCATATTTGGAATCACTCTCCAGAAAAGCCTGCAACTCGGTATTATACTTCATATTGACAAGCGCTTTGTGCTGGGTAACCACCGAATTCGGGGCGATGGCCGATGCCAGGTAAGCAGCCGCATCAATTTCGCCACCCGGGTTATAGCGGAGGTCGAGGATCAAATCCGTTACCCCTTCGGTTTTAAATTCACTGAAAATATTATCAAGGCTCGTCAAAAACATGTCATTACTACCTGCAACAAATTCAACATACACCAGGTAGCCGATTTTTTTACCGTCAATTTCCAGTACCTCGTGGTAAATCGAAGGATCGGTCGTTGTTGTTTTGGCGGTCAGCGAATACGACGTTCCGTTGAGCACCAGCGCTCCGTTAACAATAGAAGCCAATTGGATGGTCATGGACGTTGAGTTGTAGAACGTCATGTAATTATCCCCGGTAATGACCGCGCCGTTAAGTTTCAGGATGATGTCGCCCCGTTTAAGCCCAGCCGTTTCTGCTGCCGAGCCGGGGTAAACAAAATTCACAATAAAACAGACTTCAGTCTGTGATGACGAAGTCCATGTTGGCGACGCATCCACCCCGTAAGTTACTGGTGTTCCGGCATATTCGGTTTCAAGCGATGCATAGTCGTCGGTAATCCACGACCATTTGTCCAGCGAGCTGTACAGTAGTTTCTCGAAATAAGCAGCCGGATCGGGCTCCTTGGTTTCGTCAATATTGGGGAGCTTGTTGTTCCACAAGTAGTAAAGCTCCATGTTCTCTTTAATCCACTCGTTTGTTTTTAAGGCCGTATAACTAATCTCGTCCTTTTTACAAGCGCCAACGACGAGCAAAACAAATACGAACCAAACTAATTTTTGCATGTTAAGTCTATTCATCACGTCCTGTATTTATCAATTAAACTTCATTCAAAAAAAAAAGCAATTCCACTCTAGCCTGGCACAAAACTTAACCGCTATAAATATAAACTTTAATTGTCCAACTTATTCAGCTAGCGGTCTATTTCAATCGGTCTTTCTTAGCTTTTGTTCGAAGTCGTTCAGATAGCTGACCTCTTTAAAGTGATAGTCGTGCATTGGCCCATCCTGCTCCTGTACCCGAAGCTGGCCAATTTCGTTTACACCACAAATTTTTCCGGTGTAGCAATGCGCTTCGTCTTTGAACGGACACCACTCGTTTAGCCAGTACAGGTTCTCGTGAAAGGCCTTGTTAATTGTCTCCGTTTCACCGTTCCGGAGCAGGCTGTAATAGTGCCCGATGGCTGCGAGCAACTCGTTCAGTAATTTATCATGGTTGTACTGTTGCCCGGTTAGTTGAGCCAGCGAAACCGGGTTGGGCGCATCCGAAAGAAACACCAGTTGGTTAATATTCAACCCAATACCTATAACAGAGGTACTAAACCGTGCGCCCATAATGGCATTTTCGATAAGGATACCGCAAATTTTCCGGTCGCCAACATAAATATCGTTCGGCCATTTTATCCGGACATCATCAACATAATCCGACAAAAACCGATGCAGCCCCAGGCAAACCACCTTCGAAAGCATAAACTGATCTTTTATTTCAAGAAAAGCCGGACGAAGGATCAGCGAAAATGTCAGGTTTTTTCCATCTTCGCTTTCCCATTGGTTTGTTTGTTGCCCACGCCCGGCCGTTTGACTTACTGCCAAAAAGACAGTTCCTTCTTCTATTTCATTCTCACGCAGTTGGCCGCTGGCATAGTTATTGGTACTTCCAACCCGTTCCAAACGGACGATGGATTGACCGATAATCGGTGACTTCATTTTCAGAAAATTTAACAAAATCGTTTTAAACTATTTTTTTAATTCTCAGGTTATTACCCCGAGGGATAAAATCATCAAAATAAACGAAAAAATTTATCTTTGTAGTTCTAATTAGTATTTATGGCGAAAACGCAGAAAGAGAAAGGCAACGAACAATTATTGAATGCAATTATTGAAGGTATTGACCGAAAAAAAGGCTTGGATATCGTTAAAATTGATCTTCAGAAAATAAACCACTCCGAATGTAATTATTTCATCATCTGCCACGGAAATTCATCTACTCACGTAGATGCGATTGCCCGTTCGGTTGAACAGACAGTGGAAGAAATGACCGGAGAAAACGCCTGGCATAAAGATGGTTACAAAAATTCGCTTTGGGTTTTACTGGATTATGCCGACATTATGGTTCATGTATTTCAACACGACAGCCGCCATTTTTACGACTTGGAAAACCTTTGGGCCGACGCAGTTATTGAAGAACTAAAATTTGAAAACAACTAAATAATGACAGATAATAAATCGAAAAACGATAAGAACCGGAACAATCTTGGTAATTTCAAAGGGGGCATGAAAGCGCCAAAATTCAACCCGTACTGGATTTACGGGATTGTAATTCTCCTGTTTTTTGCGGTGCAATTTTACGGTTTTGGGGGTGGCCCTGTTAAAACGGATTGGCAGCAGGTAAAAACGACCATGCTGAAAGACGGCGACATCAAAAAAATTGTTGTTGTTAACGAAAAAGAAGCAAGGGTTTTTCTGAAGGACAGCGCGTACAAAAAATACGAATCGAAATTGAAACAAGGGTTTAACGCACCTTCGGCAGTTGGCCCGCATTTTTATTTCCAGACCGGCCCAGTAGATATTTTCGCCAAAAACCTGATGACCGCACAAGACAGTGTTCCCGAGAAAGACCGCATAGAACCGGTTTACGAAGAAGAGCACAACTACCTGGGCGAAGTACTTAGCTGGATATTCCCCTTCCTGTTGATTATCGGCGTTTGGTGGTGGATTTTCCGACGGATGAGCAAGGGTCCCGGTGGCGCAGGTGGAGCCGGAAACATCTTTAGTGTAGGCAAATCGCAAGCAAAAGTGTTCGACAAGGATTCGCGTGTGAACACCACCTTTAAAGACGTGGCCGGTTTAACAGAAGCAAAACAAGAAATTGAAGAGATTGTCGAGTTCCTCAAAAATCCGTCAAAATATACCAAACTGGGTGGTAAAATTCCGAAAGGCGCACTGTTGGTTGGCCCTCCAGGAACAGGTAAAACACTATTAGCCAAGGCAGTTGCCGGCGAAGCCAACGTTCCGTTCTTCTCCATGTCGGGGTCCGATTTTGTTGAAATGTTCGTTGGGGTTGGTGCATCGCGCGTTCGCGACCTGTTTAAACAGGCCAAAGAAAAATCGCCTTGCATTGTATTTATTGACGAAATTGACGCCATTGGCCGTGCCCGGGGTAAAAACCCGAACATGGGTTCGAACGACGAACGCGAAAATACGCTAAACCAGCTGCTGACCGAGATGGACGGTTTCGACACCAACTCGGGCGTTATCATTCTGGCAGCCACCAACCGGGCCGATATTCTGGACCGCGCGCTGATGCGTGCCGGCCGTTTCGACCGCCAAATCCATGTAGAACTGCCCGACCTGAACGAACGCCGCGACATCTTCAACGTACACCTGCGCCCGATTAAACTGGCCGACGATGTGGAAGTGAACTTCCTATCCAAACAAACCCCCGGGTTCTCGGGTGCCGACATTGCCAATGTTTGTAACGAAGCCGCACTGATTGCCGCCCGTAAAAACCACGAAAAAGTAACGAAGCAGGACTTCCTGGATGCAGTTGACCGGATTGTGGGCGGTTTGGAGAAGAAAAATAAAATAATCTCGCGCGACGAGAAAAAACGGATTGCCTACCACGAAGCCGGCCATGCAACCATTAGCTGGTTGCTCGAACATGCACACCCGCTGGTGAAAGTCACCATTGTGCCGCGCGGAAAAGCGTTGGGCGCTGCCTGGTACCTGCCCGAAGAACGCTCCATAACCACCAAAGAGCAATTACTGGACGAAATGTGTTCGACCCTGGGCGGACGGGCAGCCGAGCAACTTGCTTTCGGCAACATTTCCTCGGGGGCGCAAAACGACCTGGAAAAAGTAACCAAAACGGCTTATGCCATGATTAGCATTTACGGCATGAGCGACAAGGTTGGCAATTTTAGCTACTACGACTCAACCGGCCAAAGCGACTTCGGCTTTACCAAACCATACAGCGAAAAAACCGCTGAACTGATTGATGCCGAAGCTAAAATAATGATTGAAGAACAATACGAACGTGCACTGAAAGTGTTAGCAACGCACGAAGCCGGACACCGCCAGTTAGCTGAAAAACTACTGGAACGAGAAGTTATTTTTGGTGAAGACCTGGAACAGATTTTCGGCAAACGCCCCTGGGCAAAAGACGAACTGCCCGGCAATGGGAGTTCCACTGCCGCTACAGCCTTGAGCGAAAGCCCTGAACTGCCGCTTGCTGCCGAAGAAGAAAAAACGGAATAAAAGCAACTGATGTCATCGAGAGATAATATTCTGAACCGACTGAAAACCGCCCGGGAAAACCGCCCGGCGGTTGAACTTTCGACACCCGATTTTGAATCGCCCATTTATCTGGAGCCCAAAGGAAGCCTGGCCGACTGGTTTCGGGAAAACCTGGAATTGCTTGGAGGAAAAGTACTTCGACCCAAGAACCTGAATGAAGCAGTTTGCTTATTGTCCGACTTGCAGCAGCAGGAAAGCTGGGAACGGATTTTTTGTACCGATACACAGTTGCAAAAGGCAATTGGCAGCAAAATAGCAGTTCAATCCGAAGCCGACGATTTTTTGAAACTTCAGGTTGGCGTTACGCCTTGTGAGTTTCTGGTGGCACACCTGGGTTCGGTTATGGTCAGCTCGGCTGGTGATTCGGGGTGTCGCTTGCATGTTTTCCCCGAAACACATATTGTTGTGGCCCACCAGCACCAGCTGGTACGCTATCTGGACGATGCACTTGAAGCTATCCGGACAAAATATCGCGGTGCACTGCCTTCATCAATCACCAACATTACCGGCCCTAGCCGCACTGCCGATATTGAAAAAACATTGGTGATGGGCATGCACGGCCCCAAAAAATTGATTGTACTTTTGTGCGACGAACCATTTTAATTGAAACATCATGGAAAAAGACTTTGTATTGGTTTACACCACCGGTGTCCCGTTCCATGCCGAAATAGTCCAAGAACGGTTAACCAATGCTGAAATTCCCTTTGTTGAAATTAACCAGCGCAATTCGGTCATCCCCTCATTTGGCGACATCGAAATTTATGTACACGAATCGAACCAGGAAACTGCATTAGATATCCTTAAAAACCTGAAGAATTGAAAAACCTGCTTGTCCGGTCGCTCACCGGGATTGTTTTTGTTGCTGTTATTATTGCCGGTCTTTTCTTCGGCCAATACACTTTTGCCTTGCTTTTTCTGCTTATCCTGATTGGCGCTCTGCACGAGTTCTTCAGTATTACCGGGGCAACAGGCTTTAACCCGCACAGGGGTTTGGCTTACCTTACCGGAGCACTCATGTTTGGACTCTCGTTTCTGATTGCTTCGGAACGCATCAGCCCACTTTGGTTTTTCGCCATATTCCCTTTCATCCTGCTCACTTTTGTTAGCGAATTGTTTGCCAACAAACCCACACCTTTGCAAAATGTGGCCATTACTATGGCCGGTTTAATTTACGCTGCCGTTCCGCTGAGCCTGAGCAACTACCTGGTGTTCTCAAAATTCGACGGAATGTATTCGCCCAAACTATTCCTTGCCTTATTAATATTGATTTGGGTGTACGATTCGGGGGCATATCTCTTCGGCGTAAGCTTTGGGCGCCACCGGTTGTTCGAGCGAGTGTCGCCAAAAAAATCGTGGGAAGGGGCAATCGGCGGGTTGATTGTTGCCGTGGCGGTTTCGCAGGTTATGCCGTCCTTTACAGCGGGTATTGATGCTTGGCACTGGGCCATCCTTTCTGTTCTGATTGTTGTTGCTTCAACCCTGGGCGACTTAACCGAGTCGCTGATTAAGCGCCAGTTTGGTGTGAAAGACAGCGGGAACATCTTTCCTGGCCACGGCGGAATCCTCGATCGGTTCGACTCGTTGTTGTTTGCGGTACCTGTATTTGTTTGCTACCTCGAAATCTTCGTTTAGCTTCTTTTGAACCCATTTGGGCGGAAACTGTTCAATTTTGCTTATTTTTGCTCCGCTTTACAAAAATACGAGGTTGTAGCTGCAAGTTTGAAAACAAATGACCGTATTTCCGTATAAGCTGGTAACTTAAACATTAAAAGAAAAACTATTCATGAAATTTCATCCGGCAGGAAAACAGATTATTCGCAACACCCTTTTAGCCGTTATTGCCTTCAATGTAATTGCCTGGTTATTTATAAGTATCCCGTTTTTCGCCAGCCTTGTCAGTTTGGGCTCAGTGGTGGTACTAGTCCTGGTTTTGCAGTTTTTCCGCTATCCTAGCCGCACGGTTGCCCTCAACCCGAAACATGTAATTTCGCCCGCCGACGGCAAAGTGTGTGTGATTGAAGAAACCGAGGAGAAGCTGTACCTGAAAAAGAACTGTTTGAAAGTGTCGATTTTTATGTCGCCGCTGAACGTACATATTAACTGGGTGCCTGTGCCCGGAAAAGTCACTTTCTCGCAACACAAAGAAGGCGAATTTTACGCAGCCTTTAAAGACAAATCGGCCAACGAAAACGAGCGTTACTGCACCGCTTTTCAACTGGCCGACGGTCGCGAAATAATGGCCAACCAGGTTGCCGGTGCCATGGCCCGCCGTATTCTGAACTTCCTGAAAACCGGACAAAACGTTACGCAGGACATGGAAATGGGTTTTATCCGCTTTGGTTCGCGCGTGGATTTATACCTGCCAACCGACACCAAGCTAAATGTTAAACTGGGCGACAAAGTAACCGGCTCACAAACGATTATCGGAGAATTAAGCTAATGAGGATACGCGAGTTGTTTTACTGGGTACCAAACTTTATTACTTCGCTAAACCTGGCGGTAGGTAGTTTGGCTGTTTTTCTGGGCATCGAAGGCTATGTTGGCCCGGCTGCCATCTGTATATTGTGCGCCGCAGTATTCGATTTTTTGGATGGTATGGCTGCCCGCCTGCTCGGTGCCTACTCCGAAATTGGTAAACAACTGGATTCGCTGGCCGATCAGGTTTCGTTCGGACTGGCGCCTGCGGCTATCTTGTTCAGCCTGCTACAACTAGCCATGTTTGGCACCAACCTGCCGCTGCTGCAAATTGAAGCCAACTGGTTGCAATGGTCCTTCCTGCTGTCGGCCTTGCTGGTTCCGGTTGCCGGGGCTTTCCGTTTGGCCAAATTCAACCTCGACGAGCGCCAAAGCGACAACTTTCTGGGTTTGCCCATTCCGGCCAATGCCCTGTTTTATGCCTCGCTGGCCTTAATTATCGAATGGGGCTCGAAACCCGAAATCGCGCACATTATCCTCAACCGCTTCAACCTACTCACAGCCATTGCACTTCTCTCGGCGCTGATGATTTCGGAAGTGCCCATGTTTTCGCTGAAATTTAAAAGCCTGACATGGCAAGGCAACCAAGTCCGTTTCCTGTTTCTGGCCTTTTGTGCCATCCTGTTAATTAGCCTCCAGCTTTATGCCCTGCCACTGATTATTATTGGGTACATTGTTATTTCGCTGGTGCAAAAGCTGGCGGCATAGCAAGGTTTAAAATTTTTCATACTATTGTCTTTAGTTTTTTTTCACGAACCGAACGGTGCTGATAATTGAATAAACAGTTGATTGAAGAGCAATATTCATTTATTATCGGCCGGATTCGGGTTTTTTCTGCTTTAATGGATATGCTATCCTGTAAGCTTATTTGGTAAGCAGCTTCCAAATCTCCCGGTTAAAACAGGATAGTTAATTGTAGTTTATAGCATAGGCAATCGTGGTTTTAGTTTTCATTCCAAATAATTGGATCGCTCGTACCTTCGGATACCGCCGAAGCCCGGAAGAGCCCGAGGGCACCGTTGCTAATATTGCCGGGAGGCGATGCCGGCGCCGGTTTATAAGCCCCGCCATCGCTGGCAAACTGATCGATCAAGGCTTTGTAGAAATTAAATGATTCTAATGTTAGCGAGTTCAACGATACATAAATTGAATCACCTTGTGAATAATTAGTTATGTATTCAATTCCCCTCGGGTTATAGCCCAGGTTAACATTTAATTCGGAAACATAGGGTTCCAAATTACTATCAGATAAGATTGACACTTCCCAATTATCTAAATAAGCTACGGATGAAAAACGGTAATAGCTTTCTTTATGAAGTAAGATTAAATAATAATTGGCAGTATCCTGAGGCTCAGCGAAGCTGATGAGTGGGGCATAGTATTCTTGTCCGTCTTTTTCCAGTATCTTTTTTAAATAATCAACAGAATCTAATTTCGGTACCGGGGGCATAAAAGCCGAAGCTTCGTAACTTTCGCCCTGCCATAAAATCGTTAAAAAGTAAGTGCTGTTTACCTTTCCAGTCAATTTATTGGTAATGTAATACCCTCTTTTGTTGCAGACCATAAAATCTTCACTAATAAAGCTTGTATCTAAAACGTTCCCGTTTTCATCCAGGTTTAGTTTAAAGTAGCCAACACCCGGTGTCCAGTCATATTCGGTTTCATCAATGTTTAATACGGTTAGTGTATCAACTAAACCATGATTATCTGAAATAATTACCTTAGCATCCATTACCGGATTGGAATTATCGATATAAGGATATACTCCGCCCGACGAAGTTTGGTTGCCGGTGTTGCTTGTAGTTAGCCGAACGTAATAAGGTCCGGGTAAGTTGTTAATTATCCCTTCAACCACAAGTTTCGGTTGGGCGCCATCGAGCTTTAGATCGAAGTCATCAACACAGCTGTAGAATAAGATGATTGTTAATATGGTTACGAATCGGTACATAATCAGAATTTAAAGTTGTAAGTAATTGAGGGGGTAATTCCGTATAAATACATCTTATAAGCTTTAGCCGACTGCAACTCACGGTTTTCCTGCCGTACATATAGGGAGAAGATGTTTTTACGGTCGTAGATATTGTAGATACCAAAGCTCCATTCGCTTTTACAGCGTTTGCCACTGTAACTTTCGGGGCGGTAAGTGAGCGAAACATCCAAGCGGTGATATAAAGGCATTTTGTAGCCGTTCCGCTCGGAATAATAGTTGAACGAAGAACCGCTAAAATTGAATGTTCCTTCGGGAATTGTAATCCATCCACCGGATGATAGTTTGAAAACCGATGATAAGCTAAGGGTATTGCTCAATTTAAAGTTGGCAATCAGTGCCAGGCTGTGCCGCTTATCAAAGGTAGCGGGGTACTCGTTATTATCGTTTACCCCATCTATTTGGCGGGTTGTTTTAGACAAGGTGTAGCTAATCCAACCATATAGATTGCCGGTTTTCTTTTCGGCATAAAGTTCGAGCCCGTACGATTTTCCCCCTCCCGGTAAAACCTGCGTTTCGATATGCGGGTTCAGGAACAAGTCGGCGTTGTCCCGGTAGTCGATTAAATGATGTAAACGGCGGTAATAAGTTTCAGCCGATAGTTCGTATTTTTTATTGGTACTTAGCCGGTAATAACCAAAAGCAAGCTGGTCGGCACTTTGCGGCTTAATGTAGTTGCTGGCGGGTACCCATACGTCCGAAGGAAAGCCAACAGATGAGTTGCTGATAAGGTGTTGAAACTGTACGGTGTGGGAATACGAAAGTTTAACCGAGTTTTGTTCGTTAAGTTGATAGTTAATTGCCAGCCGTGGTTCCAGTCCCTGATAAAATTTGATTAGTTCGCCCTGGCCATAATAAACGGAATCAACCACCTCAAGGTCGGGTGCATAAGTATAAACGGTGCTTTCGCCCAGCAAGAAAAAAGCAGAATACCGGACTCCGTAATTAACCGAAAGTTTATTGCCGATTTTTTGATCATTACTCAGATAGACCGAACTAATCAGGGCTTGTTGGTTGTCGAGCTTAAATGGTTTGGTTACGGAACTTTCGTCGCGGGGCTCAATTTTTCCCGGAGAGTAGTTGTGCTTTTCAAGGGCAAAGCCAAATTTTAAATGGTTGTTTGCATTGAGGTACCAGTCAAAATCCGACTTTAAATCAATTTCGCCCAATGCCGAACTCCATTTAAAGTGGCGGGCATCATCTTTCAGGATGTACGAATAATTGTAGTTACTGTAAACGAGCATGGTATTGGCGAAAAGCTTTGCGCCGAAAATGTGGTTCCACCGCGCTGTTCCGGTCAGGTTTCCCCAATCCATCGCGCTGTTATCGTCGATGGAATAATAGTAGAAATGATCATGCCCGGCATAAGCCGAAAGATAAATGTGATCGTTAGCGCCAAGGCGGTAATTTAGTTTTGCATTGACGTCGTAAAAGCTAATTTCATTGTTGTCGTTAAAATCCTTCAGGGCATAGATGCCAAGGTTTTGCCCCAGCGAGCCCAGGCTGTTAACCGTGGTCCCGGCATAGCTGGCCCGCCCCGAAACCATAAACGAGCCTTTTTCGTTGGCAAACGGGCTTTCCAATGTCAGGCGGCTGGCAATAAGCCCAATGCCACCGCTTGCGGCAAACTGTTTATTGTTGCCTTCTTTCATGTGCACATCTACCACCGACGACAAACGTCCGCCATATTGGGCCGGAAATGCTCCCTTGTATATCTTGGCGCTTTTAATGGCATCGGTATTAAATACCGAGAAGAAACCAAGCGCGTGCGAGGGGTTATATACCGGGGCATCATCTAATAAATACAAGTTTTGGTCGAACGAACCTCCCCGTACCGATAAATTGGTTAAGCCTTCGTTCGTAGCTTGCACACCGGGCAGTAATTGAAAGCTTTTTATAATATCAGTTTCGCCCGCCGGCGCTGGCATAATCCGTACATCTGCCATATTGAGTGCATGGCTGCTGACGGCTGTTGTTGCTAACTTATCGTTCTTCTTTGCAACAATGCTTATTTCATCTACTGCAAAATCCGATGCTTCCAGTTCAATATTCAGTTCTGTTTTCCGGGACAGCTCAATTTTCTGTACAATGGCCTCGTAGCCCATGTACGAACACCGGATTTCGTGGGTTCCGGCAGGAAGTGTAAGCGAATAGAAACCATAATTATTGGTAGATACCCCCCCGGCTTGTTCCGCTGGCAACTACAGTTGCAGCTATCAGGCCTTCGCCGGAGCTTTTATCTTTTACATAGCCATAAAGGGTATAGTTTTGAGCGTTTACGCTTATTGCAAAAGCAATGAAGCTTACTAGTAATAGGAGCCGTTTTTTTACACAAGCCATTTATTGGTCGGGTTAGGTGTACAGTTCATTCATCCACGTAAAATAACATGATACCACGAAATGGTTTAATGCTATTTATCGTGAAACCTTGGTTTTTTATGAATCTACGTTCTTTGTTATTAACAATTATGTTTCAACAGGGGTGATTATCCTAAACATTATCGATACAAAGCAGCGCAAAATGAATGCATGCCTCCCTTCGCTCCCCCGCTCCCGCACGATTGCATCGTGTAGGCTTTTGTTTCATTACCGCTACGCGAGGGGGCTCGCGCGGTAACGAAAACAGGCATTGTGCCCTTACTTAGCACACCGGTTGCTAAGCCTTAGCAGAGCCCGTGCTAAGCTTTAGCATGGTGCGTGCTAAACCTTAGCATGTTGTATGCGCTTATAAGGGCACAAAACTTACTGCACCACCAATTCTACCGGCAAGCTTCCTTTTCTGAGGTCCTTGGCGCTGCGCATTATCGTCCGCACCTCAACCCGATAGGTTCCTGCCGCCAGGGCTGGCACCAGAAAGTCGAGCTGCGAGGGCTTATTGTTCGACACGGTTTGCACCCGGGTTTCGGCGCTGCCGTCGGCGGCCAGCACAAAAATACCTTGTGCCGGGTCGGCTGCATCAAACTTCAGGCGGCTGCCTTTGAGCTGGGCAATGTTGCCGGGGGTGAGGGTATCGTTGCGGGTGCCGCTGCCCAAGTCGTCGAGGTACAGCGGGTCGGGTTGCGGGCTGGCACCGTGCACGCGGGCTACACTCACGTTCTGCGCCATTTGCCGCAGCCGCACGCCGGGTGTAATGTTGAGCCGCACGGTGTGGATGGCTGGGTTAAAGTTTTCGGTTTCGCTGTGGAAAACGCCTTTTATGGAAGGCGACAGGTTAAACAGTGGGGTGTTGACGGAGTTCCCGTCGCGCACCAACAGTTCAATAGCCAGGGCGTACTCTTCAAACACGGCCAGGGCTTCGGCCTTGGTAACGGTGGAGCCACGACTAATCATCAGGTTTATCACATCGTCCTGCGTTTTACTTGGCAGGTCCTGTACCACCGCCATGTAGTCGGTCGGGTCGGGGGTGAGGTGGTTTTCAAAAAGGGCAAAATGTAATGGCATTGAATTAGTTTTTTTGTTCTATGCAATTGTTATCATAAACGTATTGTACCCGCACCACAAGGGTGATTTTGCTAATGCCGGTACCCAAAAGAGCGCGCCCGAAAGCGCAGGAGCGTCCCTACATTTAATTATACTGATTATTAGCAAGAGGATACCCCCCCATGCTTATGTTTAAAAACATAATTATTAACTAAACAAAAGTTTGCTTTTTATTTATGAAAAGCTGAAGGGTTCAATGAAGTTGAGGAGTTGAGAGGAGCCGTCAACGCAAAGCTAGCCCCCTTATTTTTTAAAAATCATAAAAGTGGATCATCTGGCGGCTGTAACCGGCAAAGATTCCCACTCCGTTTTCGATGTTTGAATAAACTTCGATGCTTGATGCAAAAGGGTTGCTGATATTGACCACCTGGTTGATGTAGCTTTTTTGGTATTTGTAATAGTCTTCGCTCATGCTTACCACTTCCAGCCAGTATTCTATCTGGTAAGGTTTGAAACTATAACTCTGCTGGTTCATGGCGGGGTAGTAACTCACAAATAACGACGCACTTTCGGGCTTATCCAGTTCTCCCAGCACATTAAACCTATCCCTGGACACATTTCCCAGCCAACTGCCGTTTGAGAAAATCAAATCACTCCTATAAGCATCGTCGCGCGATCCCGTTTCTACTTTTTCGATAGCCGGAAAAACAGTATCCGTGTATTGTTCGTAGTCGGTCAGGTCGTATTTCCACATGATGTTGTAACGGATTTCTTCCTGAAGATCATAGGGAGCGATGTACTGCCCAATTAAAGTTGACAACTCTGCGAGAAAGTCCTCCGGAAACTGCTCCGCCCTTAACGTTGCTATTGTTTGGTCGGTAACAACATAGCTAATGATTTCGGACGTATTAAGCGAATAAAACCTGAGACGGACAAAACTTGGCTGTGCGCCCGGTGCAATCTCCACATCAAGAGGGGCCACATCGTAATTACTCAGGTTTGCACTTGAATAATAGATGGTATGCTGATCGGTAAACACAAGCGAAGTTATATTCACCCCCGAAGGAATGGTGCTTTTTGCGCGGATGGTTTTCGACCGGTCTTTAACCACCAGCTCGTATTGTACCCCTTTCACCGGACGGCTTGCAGCGGTGTAAACGCCGTCTGTTTCGTAGGCCAGTCTTATGCTGTCACCGTTTCCCGGAACAACGAACACCCTGGCATCGGCAACGTAGTTTTCCTCCGCTTCGGAATATGATTTTACACGGCTCAGGATTACGTTCCAATCCGAGTCTTCCGAGAACAGGCAATTAACAACCAAGGCATCATCCGATGCTTCAAAGGGTAGATCGATATCTGTTGTACACGAGCTGACGGCCAAACAAAAAACAATAATGATTCGGTGTTTCATCTCTTTTCGGTATTAAAAACTTATCCGGTAGCTTACTGACGGAATAACCGGGAACAGGGTAAACTGTTTCAGCCCGGTTGTACCGTCGGGTTTTGTTTTGGAGTAAATCAGGTAAGGGTTCATGCGGTTATATACATTATAAACACTGATGGAGAGCGCGCGCTTTTTATCTGCCGGCCCCCACTCGCGGGTAAAGCCCACATCCAGCCGGTGATAGGCCGGGAGCCTCACCCCGTTCAGTCGGGTATAATATTGTATGCGGCTGCCATCCACATCGTCGCCGGTGAAAAAATCGTCAATCACATAATCGATGTTTCCGGGGTAGCCCGGATAATCGAGCCCAGAGTAGCTTGCCGGTGCGCCCGACTGAAAAGTCCAGGTAGCCGAAGCCGACCAACTCTTACTGATTTGCCAAATGAGGCCGGCATCAATCTTATGCCTTCGGTCGTAATCGTACGGAAACCAATTGTTACGGTTCATCCCGTCGAATTTTCGGTCGTTCCAGGACAAGGTATAGCCAATCCAGCTTTCGATACCCGAACGGGTGTACCTCAGCTCGCTTTCCAATCCCCACGCACGCCCTTTCCCCGAAATGAGCTTTCCTTCCCAATTTTCGTCCACATCCAGTATTCCCTGCCCTTCGGCAAACGACACAACATGGTTCATGCGTTTGTAATACGCTTCAACCGAAAGCTTCAAATCGGTACTTACACTTTTCTTCATCCCGGCCGACAGGATGTACGCGCTTTCGGGACGGATTTCCCTGGTAGAAGGAACCCAAATGTCGGTGGGCAAGCCAATGTTCCCGTTCGATAACAGGTGGATAGGCTGGCTCATCCGGGCATACGAGGCTTCGTAAACGGTTTCCGGGTTTTGGCGGAAGCTAAGGCTCAGGCGGGGTTCCAGCGCAAAATAGGTCTTTTGCCCAAAAATGGTTTGAAACACGTTTCGAAAGCCTGCGGATGCACTGAAGGCAGGGGCCAGGCTAAACTTCTTTTCCAGATAAAAGCCATAATCAATCCCTGTCGTGCTGCTGCTCACTTTTTCATCTACTTCGCCATCGCGTTTCACCGTTTGGCTACCCGGCACATAACTATTTAGCGAAACAAATACGCCCGTCTGCACCGGGAAGTTTGATTCGCCATAAACGTCGAGGTCGGACTTCAGTGCAAGCGTACGGATGCGGGATTGATAGTCGAAGCTAAAATCGTAGCGTTCAACTTCATCGTCTTTAATCCGTTCGCTTCCGCCGGTAAACAAGTTGCCGTAATTAAAGATGCTGCCGCTAAGGGTTGTATTCAGGAAGAGGTGGGGGTTCAGGATCGAATTCAGTTTTACAGCCGTCATCACATTGCCCCAGTGGATGTCTCCCGACGAACGTTGGGTTTCCTCACCATCTACCATTGTTTCCCAATGGTCCATGTATTCAAACGAAAGCTTATCCCGGCCCGAATAAAAGCTCCAGTAAAGCTGGTTCTTGTCATTCAGCCGGAAGTTTACCTTCCCGTTAATGTCGTGAAACGCGTAATAGGGAACCGTAGCTCCGTCCGTGTCGGCATCGGCCAGCTCCGCTACCCCTTTGTAGAGCAGATCGATCAAGGTACGCCGGGCAGAGAAGAAATACGATGATTTTCCTTGCCGGATGGGTCCTTCGGTGGTAAACTGGCTCGAAATAAGCCCCAGGCTCAGGCTGCTTTGGCGCTTAAACTTGTTACCGTCTTTCATGCGCAAATCGATAACCGACGACAGCCTGCCCCCGTAACGGGACGGAAAGGCCCCTTTGTAAAAATCGATGCTGGTGATGGCCTCGGGCGTAAAAACCGATACGAAGCCGAATAAGTGCGAGGCGTTAAACAGCGCTACATCGTCGAGCAGGATGAGGTTCTGGTCGGGGCTTCCGCCGCATACAAAAATGCCAGCACTCCCCTCGCTCCCCTGTTGCACACCGGGCAACACGGTCAGGCTTTTCATCAAATCTTTTTCGCCCATCAGCGCCGGAAGCTTGGCCAGGCTTTTGGACGAAAGCTTCACATGCCCCAGCTGAGCATTGCTGGCCAAAGCAGTCGGGTTACCGACCACAACCACCTCGTCCAGTGTATTGTCCGATTTCAAGGCTAGTTGCAGCGTAGTGTCGGCAACCAGCTTTAGCGACAGGTCCAGCGGCAAATAACCCACAAACGAAACCCGGAGTTTTAGTTCGCCTTCGGGAAGGCTCAGGCTGAAAAAGCCAAAGCGGTTGCTGGTGGTCCCCGTTTTCGACACTTCACCGTAAATGGTGGCTGCAAACAAGCGCTCGCCGGTTTGGGCATCGGTAATGTAGCCCGATACCGTTCGTTTTTGCTGTGCCATTGCCGGCAGGCTTAAACAAAAGAGCCCCCAGAAAAGTACAAAAACGCCTGCCGCTATTTTTGCCATATCGGGTACGAGAAGCTAAGTTGCAGCGTTTCGCTATAAAAAGACGATCCTCCGTTGTACCAGCCCTCTTCAGATAGGCCTCCATAACCGAAACTCTGATTTTTAAACCCGGTAATGTAATTGAGCGACCATTTTAATTTATGCTTTTGGCTCCCGAACCCAATCGTCCAGCTATATTCGGGCTTTTGGTTCACGGCATCGTAATTCAATAGCCAGGCTGTTTCAAGCCCTCCCCTGATAAAGAAGTTCTTGGTTAAAAGCAGCTGGCAATGCAGCGGAATTACAAGGTAGTGCATGGGTAGTTTGTCCCAGCCAGCAAGGTCTGGCTCTCCGCCGTATTGACCTCCTCCGTCGCCATAAATCACGTAATGCTGTTGCATTTGTTTGTACCGGTAAGCCAGGCCTAAATCGGCCGAAAGCCTCCACCAAATGTCGCGCGAAGCATAAACGCCAATGCCGGTACCCAAACCATTCTTGAGTGCTCTGTCACGGCTATAATAGTCTTGCCCTTGGTAGGGCCTAAACCAGTTCCCTTCGGCCGTTATACCCAATTCGGCTTTGGATTGGGCATAACCAAAGCCCGAAAGGAAGGTGAGTAAAATAACGGTAATTAGTTGTGTCTTCATGGTTTTATTGGTTTTGAGGTAAAGTCAATGCTTTCGTGTTCCGGTGGGGTAATCAGCGAAACTACAAGCCGCCATCATTCTTATCGGTACGAATAAGCGTATGGCCTGTTGGGGGTGCATCTTCAACTTGTTTTACCCGTACCAGTTTGTTATCGACAAACTGCAAGTTGGTTGTTAATATATAGGTGTACGAACCAACATCCACGGCTTCCTTGTACGAAATAACCTCGATGAGCTCATCATTTTCCGTGTAAGCTTCTGTTTTAAACGGCGTACCGTATTTATTAATAATGTCGCTTTTTGCCGCTCCGAGGTATTCGGTAACCGAGCTCATTCCCGTAGTGCGGTATCCTGCGCAAGCGGCAAGGATAAAAAATGTAATAGCCAACAAGCTATATTTCATACGCAATGGTTGTTAGTGTTTAAAATTTATCCATTGAGGAATTTTAGCATCAATCCGGTCTCTTTTGACTCACCCCAAGCCCGATAAATCGGTCTTTACCCCTCTCGATGCATAGAGAGGGGTAGAGTCCGGCAACTGCCGGACGGCGGGGTGAGTCGCCGCTTATTTGCCCAGCGGATAAGCTACCTGGAGGTTGAACATGCGGTTCCGGAAACCTTCTTGCTCCCAAGGGCCACCAGCGACTTTGCCGCCAATCGACTGCCTGGCCAGTGCATTCACATACTGGAGCGAGCAATCCACATTGCCCAATTGAATACCTGCGCCTACCAACCAGTTAAACTCGGTTTTGGAGGTGCGGTACTTGTAATTTAGTAGCCAGGCTGCTTCGGCACCCGACTCCAGGTACACGCCCCACTTGCTGGTGTAGCGTAACTTAATTGGCAGTGTGAGGTAGTGCTTGGCATACTCACTATACTTTGCCCAAACCATATCGTAATCGGTGTAGTAGCTAGAACCATAATATCCACTATAATATCCACCATATCCACCCGGATTAGCTTCGGTATAATAAGTTTGCCCGTTCAACAGGTAGCGATAGCCCAGCCCGGCTTGCACCGAGAACCGCTGGCTTAGAGGAATAGAGCCGTAAACGCCCAGGCCGGCATCCCAGCCCTGATGGGTATATACGACCATATTATTTTGTACTGCCGGAAAATAATGCCCGGCGGTACCATAAACCCAAAACTGAATGGGCTGCGTGCTTTGTGCCTGGCACAAGCTAATTGCCGCAACAAACAACAGAAGTGTGACGAACTGTTTCATGTTTTTTATTTTTGGTTGAATGACTACCAATTATAGATGTACGATCACTACTGTCCACTTAGATTAAGCTGAGTGACAGTTGTTTATAATTCAGTTCTTTGACATTATTGTAATCTATATTTGCAAACAGCTCTTTTACAGGTGTTTTGTCGAGCAGGGATATTCCCAGTACCTGTAATATTTCGTAGGTCGAACGGTCGATTTTGAGGTCATGACAAACAATCGACACTAAGCAGTACGAGATAATTGCAGCGTAAACTTGGATTTTAACCGCGTTTTCGGATGTTCCCCAAAAGGATTTGATCTTCAAATGTTGTTTGATCCATTTGAAGAACAACTCTACCTTCCAACGATTTTTGTATAGAAGTGCAATCTCATTGGCAGTAAGTTCTACGTTGTTTGTCAAAAACACAAAAGTGCGTTGGTTCTCTTCATCGTAGAACTTGATTCTGCGTAGT
>JBKEAN010000208.1:0-5457 GCA_047972415.1 Mangrovibacterium sp. | reverse complement strand
TTGAAAACAACCGGGATGAAGCCCTGCTTGGGTGGAAGTTGGTCTTTTAGTTTGTTTTGCCAGTAGTAAAACCGGGCCTCGTTCATGTGCTGGTTGGCACAATAATCCCGGACAGTCAGCCCCGAAGCCAGGTAATCATGATAAATCGACAGGAATTTTTGAGCATTGAGCATCTCTGTTTCATTTTTGTTTCAGAGCAAACTTAAAAACTCATTGGCAGGAAAAATATACGGGGTTTAGCGAATGCTTACATTTTAAAAGCCTCAAGGAAGCAAAAGAATATTTAATGAAAGAATAACTCAGATTACAAAAAGGATGTCCCCCGCTCCCGCGCGATTGCATCGCGTGGTTATTAAAAAGTAATTCCCCAACTAGCCCTCGTTACAAACGAGGGCTAAACTGCTTGACATTTGTAATGCATTTGTTTCCCAGTTCCTGCGCAATTGTATCGCGGGGAATTGCTCATCCTCACTTGTTAAACCTTCAGTTACTTATTAGGAATATAGGAATCTATTCAAGTCCATATCTTTATCAAATCCCATAAACAATCTAACTATGAAGTATATAGGTGTTATGATTATATTGTTGTCCAGCATCAATTTGGTTGGACAAGTGCGAAGTTTCATGGATATTCAAAAGGACATCTTGGAACAGATGTACAAAATGGGTGTTGATGACTCGCCGTTGTTAAACAGTTATGAAAGTGCCTATTTCAATGAAATTTTCAAAGAAAATTTAAATGGGTTTGATTTTACAGGGAAGAAAATTGGATTCATTTATAGTGGCTCAAGAAGTAATAAAAAAGAATACTTTGATTTGGAAAAAACCAGATTTAATCGTGACAATACCCCTAACCGAGGCACATTGTATATTTTTGTTGATACACAAAAAGAAGAATCTGGCGGTTATGATGCGGCGATTGTGTATTGGAGTAAGCGCCTAATACCAATTCAAGACGTCATTAAAAGATTGAGATAGAATACTCTCCCCCTGACTCCCCCTCGTTTGAGCGCTAGCGGAGACGAGGGGTTTGCTTCGGATCGTTTGTAACAACACTAAGCCGCACGATTGCAAAGCGCAATAATTTTGAATACCTTTCATCAAAAAAATGTCAGCCGACAACTATTTTATAAGCGACCAAAATGCCATCTACTTTTTAACCTTTACAGTAATTGACTGGATTGATTGAACAACGAATCAATTATACCCATGAAAATCCCGTCCGGGCAATGATTGTTTTTCGGGCAGAGGAGTATCTTTACAGTTCGGCACGGGACTATGCCGGTGAAAAAGGATTTGTGCATATGCAAACAATGTTGTAAACAGAGTTACAAACTCAAGACATCGAACCCCTCGTCTCCGCTAGCGCTCAAACGAGGGATAGGCGGGGGCTTTGCTTTAGCACGATTACAAAACCCAAGTCTCAAGGTCAGGATTTGCAAATCCTGACCAGCCACTTTGCTCTAGCTTGACGAAAATCCGGAAGAGTGAACTATAACGCGCTAAATTTTGACGATTATGTCTGAAGTTTTACCTTTAGAAACGCTATAGTAGAATGAAAACACATCTGAAATAAGCAATTGTCATAAATGAAATATCGCGTTTTAATATTTATATGCTTACTAGCAGTGCTAAAATTAGCCAAAGGTCAGGATATTGGAGACCCAATGTTATTCATCCAATGGAAGAAGGTCGTGTTAAATAACGAAGCTGAATTCAAAGCTGGAAAAATAAACTGGGGAGCAGGATTTCTGATTAAATACAAGAATGATACTATTGCCTGTACCGCTCGTGAATTTACGGGAACTATACACAGTCAGGGGAAGATGTTATATATCAAAGATTTTCCTGAAGAAATGAAATACTGGAATATGTATGTTTCAGATGATCCTTCTCAATACGTTGAAATGGACACTCTTTTTAATAGAGAAAAGATTGAAAGAAGATACTCACTAATAATATATTCGGCACCATATCTTACCTTTTCACTTAAAAAGAAGAATAAGAACCTGATTCCATTAGAGCCAGATATAAGAAAGATTCCAAACAAAGATACTCTTTTCGTTGTTGGCTTCGATAATGATCATAACTTGAGGATTGTCCAGGGAGTAGTTGAAACGGCGTTAAATGAAAAATATGTAGAATTGGATATTCGAATGAAAACGGATACTTATCTGTATTCCTCTGGTTTTGTTGGGGCTCCAATTGTTGATAAAAATGCGAAGGTCGTCGGAATTGTCAATCGAGCATACGATTTATACAAGACTCCCAAAGGTAAAATTATAAATAATGCAAAAAAAGTTGATGGGGCTCATTATGAATATTTCATCAATGGAACTACTATGAGAACGGTATTAGGTAGAAAATATGAGCAACAATCAATTGATTCGCATTAATAAAATGGTAATAGTTGTTGTATTCACCTTCGTTTTATGTTCTTGTGAAACAGAAGTTCATAAAGATTATTACTCTAGTGGAAATATTGGAATGAATATGGAGAGCTATTAAGAACAGAAGAATATTAGAAAAAGCCCCCGCTCTTCGGGATATATGACATGCACAACCGTCGTCCATTATAAGGGTAGTCTAAATACCATTGCAAGGGGCGACCGAATTCCAACGCTTGGTAGGATGGCGACCATTGCTTGGTTCGATTTCGTTTATGCAGGGATGGCCATTGGAAAGAATGTTTAACGAAACCCCTGCCTCGAGCCTCAGGTCGGTACCAGCCGGAGCTGTCCTTTTTTGCTCCCTGTGCCGCAAATCCGGTTGCTGCACTTATCTTTAGCGATTAAGTGTTAAATTGAAGCCTTCAAACTTCAGCCTAAATCGAAACCATGAAGAAAAGAATTCTACTCTCCGTTTTGCTGATTGCGGTACTGGCAGGCGCTTTTTACCTCAACCGGCTCATGCCTGTTATTACCGGCTATGCGGCCAAAAACCTCGCTTCGGGCGTGTTTGTTGCCGGGCGCAGCCAGCAATCGGTTGAAGCGGAAGACCTCAATTTTTCGGTTATCAAGTACGTATATTCAACCGTCGATACGGTGAAAAAGGAAGTAACCTCGCGCTTTCTGTGGGGAAAGTCGAAGGCCATTTACATCGAAGGCTTCGGCTGTACGCTGGTGAAAGATTACAGTGAAGACGAAATCCGCAACCGCACCTATCTGCAACCAGCCATCCTGCCCACCCGCCCCGATACCATTCCCTGGCCTATGGGCGACCTGTTGGCCGATACCATTCCGGAGGGGATCGACCTTACCAAACTAAACCACGCTGTGCAGTTAGTGATGTCGGATACAGTGCCCTACAAAGGAACATTTGGCTTGATGGTGCTTTACAAAGGCCTGCCTGTTGCCGAAACTTACCGGAAGGACTTCAACCCAAACACCCGTTTCCTGGGTTGGTCGATGGCGAAAAGCTTTACCAATGCCCTGATTGGGATACGGGTGAAGGAAGGCAAGCTGGACACGGAACAGCCGCTTTCGTTCGCAGGCTGGGATACCGGCAACGCCCGGCATATTACAATGAATAACCTGTTGCACATGAACTCGGGCCTGGAGTGGAACGAAGACTACGGAAACCTGTCGGATGTAACGGTGATGCTGCACAAGGAGGGCGACATGGGTGCCTACGCTGCCGAGCGGGAACCGATTTGCCGCCCCGATTCGCTTTGGTACTACTCGTCGGGCACTACAAACATGGCCTGCCTGGCGCTGCGGCAAAGCTTCCCATCGGATGCCGACTATTGGGCTTTTCCGCGCAAAGAGCTTTTCAATAAAGCCGGGATGCGCAGCGCTGTGATTGAACTCGATGCTTCGGGAACTTTTGTCGGCTCGTCGTACGTGTATGCCACCATGCGCGATTATGCCCGCTTTGGGTTACTGTACCTGAATAAAGGGCAATGGCTGGGCGAACAACTGCTTCCCGAAAACTGGATTCGTTATACAACAACGCCAGCCAATGGTTCGAAGGAAGGGTACGGTGCTTTTTTCTGGCTCAACCAATCCGGCACCGACCAGCCCAGTGCCCCACGCGATACCTACGCCTGCAAAGGCCACGACGGGCAGTACATCTTTATTATCCCTTCGAAAGAATTGGTGATTGTACGCACCGGCTATTCCAAAAAAGGCGAGTTCGAAACAAACGAAATGCTGAAGGAGATTCTGAAATCGGTGGATTGACGTGGGTTTGTCGGGTCAATGGTGTTGGTTGAAAGCTATCTGTTGTCGTTCTTGTTTGGCTTTTTCATGGGTTTTACCACAATCTCGGCCCGGCAGTTGGGACAGCAGTAAATTTCGCAGCCGGTGCATGCAAAGCAGTTACCGCAGTCGCGATCCAGGCAGTCCTTATCGTAGCTGCGGCCGCAGGCGGGGCAGGTGAGTTTTTCAACTTCGGGCATTGGCTGGTTTTTTACGTTTCAACCCAAACGACAGGGCTTTCATCAACCCAAACAAAAGAACTTGGGTGAAAATAATGGAGGCCCCCGATGGAATATCTGCATAAAACGAAACCAACAAACCTGCAAATGCGCCAATAAAAGCAAAGCCTACCGAGTAAAACATCATGTGCCGAAAGTCGTGCGTGAACAGGTTGGCAGTGGCTTGCGGCAAGGTAAGCAGCGACATGATGAGGATGATGCCTACTACGCGGATATTGAGCACGATGGTAATTGCAATCAGGCTCATAAGCAAATAATTAATCAGATCGACGGGCAAGCCGGTGGTGCGGGCAAACTCTTCGTTGAAGGCCACATACAAAATAGCGCGGTACAATAGGGTGAAGACGGCAATAAGCAGGAACGAAAGTGCTGCCATAAGTCCTATTTCGGTAACCGACACGGTAAGAATACTGCCAAAAAGGTAGCTCATCAGGTTGGGAGCATAACCCGGCGAGAGGTAGATAAAAATGATACCGATAGCCATACCGAGCGACCACCAGATGGCAATGCTCGAGTCTTCGCGTAGCTTGGCCGAGCGGGTAAAATACTGAATGCCCAAACCCGAAAGCACCGAAAAAATAGCCGCGCCAAGCAACGGGTTCCAGCCCAGAAAGTAGCCGATACCGATGCCGCCAAACGATGCGTGTGTAATGCCGCCGCTGATAAACACAATGCGGCGGGCCACAATGTAGGTGCCGACAATGCCGCACGAAACTGCGGCAAACAGCGTAGCCCAGAAAGCATTCAGAAAAAAGTCGTATTGAAATAAATTAATGAATGTGCCCATGATCGTGTTTGTGGTCGTGATGAGGGTGATGAAGTTCGTGTAAACCCAATACGGTGTGCGGAATATCGCCGTGCGAGATAATTTGCAACGGGCAATTGTACGATGCCAATTGTTCGGTGGATATTTTGTTGCTCGGGTGATAATGCAGTTCGCGGTTCACGCAGGCAATGGTTTTTACATAGTACGAAATGGTGCCCACATCGTGCGAAACCAGGATGATGGCCATGCGCCG
>JBKEAN010000207.1:0-2696 GCA_047972415.1 Mangrovibacterium sp. | reverse complement strand
ATTCCACCATCGCCTGGTAACAAAACCAATAAATATTGATGGTCACAAATAAAATACTCAGCGCACGCATAAAGTCCATAACCTTTGCCAGCGCCCTCAAATCGTCTTCCTGTTGCATTGTACTTTCACTTTTTACTGGTTGGAGAGGGCGAAAGTAGGACGAGTCTTATGTCAATATGAAGATTATAAACGAGATGGTCGCAAGTGGCGCTTTAATGGCAGCTTGCGGCAGGGAAAGCCCTTTTCACTTTTATCTGGATAAAAGTGTCGTGTGAAAACAGTTTTATCCAGATAAAAATGCATTTGTACCCAACGGCTCATTGCTTTTTCAACGGAAGTTTCTCTAATCCATCCCCCAATATGTTTTTAGCCGATTCACTTCCTGTTTGTGTTTTGCCGGATTCTGTTTTTTCAGTTTGTTAATATTAAGCAACTTCCATTGCACCGATGGAAAATCCTGAAAATCGCTGTACCCGGATTTTTCCCAGAGCGGATTGCCTTCTTCAAAACTAATTAAGAATACCTTGTCTTCTTCGCTGAACATGGCATTAATAAATACGGTAAGCTGTTTTCGCGTGGCCTCGTAGTCATCGTATGAAAAAGGAATATCCGTCATACCGCGAAACTGGTTTTCCAGAGCCTCATGCTGGTTTATTGGGTGCGGCGACAAGGATTCGATAACCGGTTTGTCGCTACCCAACAGGGCAAACATAAAACCGCGTTTCAAGTTGTTTATTTTATCAGGTTGCATGTAATGAAAATCGAATAAGTCGCGCGGGTGTTGACGGCTGAGGGCTGCTGCTATTTTTCCTCCATAAAGTTGTTCCAAAGGCACAATCCTGGCTTTGCAGTACATCCCGAATTCTGCTTGCGCTTTAGCAGATAAAGGCAAATTGATTGTCGGCCCAATAATACCCCGTTTAATCCCATTAACTTCAATCTTTACTGTGCTCCGTCCCAATGTGCATAAAAGCTTATTGGGTACCGGACGGATAGTAATACCCGGAACTGCACGTTGTAGTTGCTGACTGATAACAGCCAGCTTGTTCTTTATTTCTCCCAGGCTTTCTTCCCGCAAGCCAAGCGGAATATAAGTTAAATCCACATCAACCGAGTAACGCGGAAGGTCTTTGATAAACAGGTTTATGGCAGTGCCACCATGCACTGCAAAATCTTCCTCCCTATAAATTACCGGTAATATGCGGAGTAAAAGCCGGACTTGTTCTTGGTAGAGCTTATTCATAATTCTTCAGTTCTTCGGGTATTACTATTTGGTATTTGTTGTCATAAACACCGTTGGGTACGATTTCCCGTTTACCACTTCCGATATCTATTTTCTGCAAGTCCAGGTCGCTGAACCATGCATGTCCGGCTTTTTCAGCCATATACAGGAACAGACGTTTCATTTTTACTGATGAATTTTGCTCCAGCAGGGTTTGCACCAATCCGGGACGGAGCGTGGTTAATTGCTCCATCACGTAATACAAATCCATGAGGTTATATTGCAGGGGAGCAAGGTTCAGGCATTCTATAAAAGCACGTTCCGGGGCGGAAACCAATATTTCAAATGCTCCTTGCATCATCGATGTTATTCCTGTATCGGTATCGAAATACTCAGAGGTAACCACTAATAAATCCACGCCCCAGTCGCGCGTCCTGAGCCAGGACGGAACCCACTCATCTTTCGGATGTCCAACATATACAACAGGCCTTCCCATTGGAACAAAATGCGTATATCCGGCCAGTTCCAGTGCCATTAAGCCGCCAACATAAAAGTGTTTGTGAGTTTGTTTATTCATGGAAGATAGTGCACCATATATGCCCGGATTTTCGCCGGTACGTGCCATCACACCAGCGCCGATGGGTCTTAGCCATTCCGAATCTCGATACCGCCGTTGTAGATCATAAGATATACCGTTTTCTCTCATCCACGATGAAAAGAACAGGCTTCCCGAAGGCAACTTCTGAAGCAGCTGGTTTATTTTTATTGGTGTAACTGTACTCATAGTACAAATATACTCAAAAATATAAACCAAATTCAATATGAAACTCCAATATCCCATGTCACATCTGCCTCCCATATCTTCGTTTCTTTCGCTTTCGTTTTTTGCGGAGCTGTTGCTGGTTTTCGTGATACGTTTCCGGTTCCGGCGAAAAAATGGAGAACAGGCTGCCTATGGCGGATTCAATTTGCCCGGCCTGACTATTAGCCGGAGAGAACGGCTCGGCCACTGGCGAGAACGGTTCTTTTTCGCCCACTTGTTTTGTGTGTTCCTCAACTATAGAGGACTCTCTAAACAGGTCGTTGAATATATTGGCAGAAAACTCTTTGCCCAGCCGTGAGCCGTTTAGCACACAACGGTTTTGATGGTCGATAAAAGTTACCCCGGTAATCCGCCCCGTATTGTTTCGCCGGAGATAAAGGTCAATATTCTTATCTTTTAACTTTTTCCGCAGTTCCGTCTCATTTTTTGTTTCTTGTAAAACACCTGCAATGAGCGGACGCAGGTTTTCACGGTATCCCTTTTCTTTTATCCGAATGGCAGATTTCTTCATTCGCTCTTCGAGAGCCGCGAATCCGACAGTTTTCCCAAAAACAGATGATTTGATTGGTGATCCTGCTTTGTTGCCTTCGCTGTCCAATGAGGAATATAGCAATCCCCGGTAAGGCTTTCCACTACGTGTTCCCTGTACTT
>JBKEAN010000206.1:0-7562 GCA_047972415.1 Mangrovibacterium sp. | reverse complement strand
CATAAAACTAATGTACGAGGCTTTGGCATAATTACCCGCCCCGCCGGCAACCTCGGTTACCAAATGCGGCTGAAACACCACACCAAACAATGCCCCCAACAAGGTGCCAATCATAAGCGAAGGGATGGGCGGCACCTTTTTTATAATAATGACGAACAACACAAGGGGTACCAGGAACAACCAGGGGGTAACATTGAATGCTCCGCCAATAGCCGCTTTCACATTGGCCACATCAACCACGGCATTCGAAAAATCGTAGTAAAGGCCAATCCCGAGAAAAATCAACAAACAAAGGCACATGCTCGGAACAGTGGTGTAAAACATGTAGCGCACGTGGGTAAACAAATCGGTTCCGGCCATCGCAGGGGCCAGGTTGGTGGTGTCGCTCAGCGGCGAAATTTTATCGCCGAAATAAGCTCCCGAAATAATAGCACCGGCAACCACCGCTTCGTTAATACCAATAGCTTTCCCTATTCCCAGCAACGCCACCCCAATGGTAGCCACTGTTGACCACGAGCTGCCCGTAGCTACCGACACAACAGCGCAAACGACAACAGCCGTAATCAGGAACACGCGGGGGTTTATCAGGTCCAGACCGTAATAAATCAGTGCCGGTACAATGCCGCTTAGCAGCCAGGTTCCGGCCAGCGAGCCAATCAGCAATAAAATCAGCATCGATGGCATGGCCGAACCAATCGTATTTACCACATTGTCCAGCGTTGTGTCCCATTTTTGTCCGTTCCTTCTCACAATAACCGCAGCAATGGATGCCGCCAGCAACAAGGCCACCTGGTTCGAGCCGGCCAGGGTGTCTTCAAACAACAACACATTGGCCGTAAGCAGGGCAACCAATGCAGCAATTGGCAACAGGGCTTCAATAAACGTGGGTTCTCTTCTCATACAAACACTTCTTTTAAATCCGGGAACGGAAGGTATTTAAACAAGGTGCCAACTAGCCAAAGTTGGTGCTTTTTTTTAACGGATACCCCTATTTTTGCGATAGTCCATGACCGGTACGGGCAAATAACGCAATATTTAGGGAGTTGGGAAATGCGAAAAAATAAAAACTTGTTTTATGCCCCAAAAAATAATATCTATACTTGCTGAGTTATAATTAGTAGGTTGAAAAACAAATCAACCTGAATCCGACACCATCACGGAACGTTAATTATTTTGGTATGTACCTGAAAAAGTTGTTACTGTTACTGATACTTTCCCCCTTGTGCTTTGTGCTTCAGGCACAAGATGAACCGCGCTTTGCAGTTGATGGCAGGCTAACTTCGGACGATGGAAAAACCGACGGTGCCACCGTCTCCATCTCCAAAAACGGGCAAGCCGAAGAATTGAGCGAACCTCCCCGAAACGGACGGTTTTATTACGATTTGGACTATAACAACGAGTATCGGCTGGTTTTCAAACGTCCTGGTTTTTTTCAGAAAATTATCATTATTTCAACTTATGTCCCCAACGAGGTACTGCAAAGAAACGCCAAATTTCCCCCCTTAAGTTTCGAGTTGAATTTTTTTAAAGAAACCGACATAATCGATCAAGGATTTACCATTAAACCAGTTGCCCGGGTTTTTTACAACTCGAAAATTGACAACTTCGACTCCGAAATTTACCTCTCGGACCAACAACTTCGGGAGCAGATACAAGCAGCCCGTGCCGAACAAAACGCACTGGCCGCCGAACACAAAAACATAAGCAAGGCCGACGAAATGGAACAGGCAGCGCTGGAAAAACAATACAGCAAGCTGGTTGCCGATGCCGATGCGCTGTACCACAAAACCAACTACGACGAAGCCATTTCGAAATTCCGCGAAGCCCTGATGCTGTTTAGCCAACGCCCCTACCCCCGCGACCGGATTGCCGAAATTGAAGACTTGCTGGCTGCCCTGAAACTGAAAAATGAAGCCGAACAAAACTACCTGGCCGCTATTAAAGCAGGCGACACGCAATTTACAGCCACCCAGTACAACGGGGCCATTGGCTCGTACCAGGAAGCGCTCCGTTATAAAGCAAAAGACAAATATGCCACCGACCGCATTGCCGAAGCCAACCGCCTGCTGAAAGAACAAGCCGGCAACCAGCAATATGCCGAATTGATTGCCCGCGCCGACGGAGCCTTTAACGGCCAACTTTACCCCGACGCCAAAACACTTTACCTGCAAGCCATCGACCTTCGCCCCCGCGATGCCCAATACCCGCGCGACCAGGTTAAGAAAATAGATACCGAACTGGCCCGCCTGGCCCAACTAAAAGCGAGCGAAGCGCAATATGCCGAGGCCATGAGCAAAGGAAATGCTTCGTTCCAGACAGCTGCATTTCCGGCCGCACTCACGTCGTTTAAACTGGCTTTAAGTTTGAAACCGGGCGACGGGCCTGCACAAAACCGGATTGCCGACACCGAAGCAGCCATGCTGGCAGCAGCAAACCAGCAAAAATACAACGAGCTGGTAGCAAGGGCCGACAAACAATTTGAACAAAAACAGCTAAACCCGGCCAAAGAATCGTACCAGCAAGCGCTGGCTGTTAAACCGGCCGAGCAGCACCCAAAAGAACGGATTGCCGAAATCGACCGTCAACTTAACTTCAACCAAACACTGGACAACTTGCTGGCCGAAGCCAACAACAACTTCAACCTGAAAAATTATACAACATCGCGCACAAACTACCAGCAAGTACTGGCTATGCAAGCCACCCACGAACTGGCCAAAAACCGCCTGTCAGAAATTGATAAAATACTGGGACAACAAGCTATTGACGAGCAATATGCCGCCGCAATTGCATCGGCCGACAAGGCTTTTGATGCCCGCCAATACGATCTGGCCAAAGGCGGGTACCAACAAGCATTAACCATAAAAGCCAACGAAAAATACCCGCAAAGCCAGCTCGCTAAAATTGACGAAGCCCTGAAACTGGCAGCCGACCAGGCAGCCCGCGAACAGCAATACCTGGCATTTATGCAGCAAGGCCAGCAAGCTTTTGCTGCCTACGACTTTGCAGCTGCCGTTACGGCCTACCAGGGAGCGTTGGCCGCCAAAGCCAATGATGTTGCAGCGAACGCCCGCTTAAGCGAAAGCCGCGAACGTCAAAACCGGTTCTACCAGGCGCTGCAACAAGCCGACGCTGCATTCGACCGGAAACAATTTGCCGCGGCCAAGCCATTCTACCAACAGGCACTGGAGGTAATTCCCCCGCACGAAAAATCGAAGTTGCGCATTGCCGAAATTGATAAACTTCTGGCACAACAGGACTTGGAAAAACAATATGCCGATATGCTGGCTGCTGCCGATCAGGCCTTTTCAAGCAAGCAATACCAACCGGCAAAGTCGGGCTACCAACAGGCGCTGAGTTTGAAACCGGCCGAAAGTTATCCGAAAGAACAAATCCAGAAAATTGACACTGAACTGGCTCGCTTGTCACAACTGGATGCTGATTACAATAAAGCAATAAAAGAAGGCGACCGACTGGTTGGAGCCGTTGAATACCCGGGGGCAATCGGTCAATACCAGCAAGCGTTGAAACTAAAACCGGGCGAACCGTACCCGGCCGAACAAATTGAAAAAGTGAAACAGCTGCAAACAGACCAGTTGCGCGCCGAGCAAACCGACCGCAATTACCGGGCACTGGTGGCCAAAGGCGACTCGTTGTTTAAGCTAACCAATTACCTGCCGGCCAAAACTACCTTTGCCGATGCCAGCCGCCTCCGCCCCGAACAGAAATATCCGAAAGATAAGATTGCCGAAATTGATGCTATACTGGCCGAACTGGCCCATCAGAAAGAAGTACAGGCCGAAGTACAACGTGCTTACCTTGCTGCCGTAAAGCGCGGCGACGACGCCTTCCGCACAAAAGATTTCGACAATGCAGCATCGGCTTATAACGAAGCACATTTGTTAAAAACCGATGAAACCTATCCGGTAACGCAACTGGCCGAAATTGAACGGCAAAAAGCGCTTGCGCTGGAACAGGCTTACAAAGCCGCCATTGCCCGTGCCGATGGCTTCTTCAACAAAAACGACTTTACACAAGCCAAACTGGGGTACGAAGAAGCCCTTCAGCTGAAAAACAGCGACAGCTACGCCACCGCCCAATTGGTTTTGATTGACCAGCGATTGAAAGAATTGGCGCAAGCCGAAGCCAATCGACAAAAACTGGACGCCGACTATGCCGCCCGGATTGCCGAAGCCGACCAAGCGTTTGCTGCACAAAATTACAACGGTGCCAAACCGGTGTACCTCCAAGCATCGGCCCTGAAACCAACCGAAAAATACCCGGTTGACCAGGTAGCTAAAATTGATAATATTTTGAAACAACTGGCCGAACAAGCCGATTTGGATACCCGGTATAACCAAGCAATGAATTCGGCCCGCGAAGCGTTTGCTGCCGACCAGCTCGACAATGCCCTCGGACTGTACACCACGGCACAAGGCTTGAAACCAACCGAGCCGGAACCACCGCAGCGCATTGCCGAGATTAACCGCCTGAAAAACCAACGTGCCGAAGAAGCCCGGTTGCTTGCGGCGGCCGAAGCCCAACGCCTAGCTGCCGAAAAAGCTGCCCGCGACAACTATCAGTCGGCTATTGCGCTGGGCGACGCCGCGATGAACCAAAAGGCGTATCCCAAAGCCCAAACAGCCTACCAGGATGCGTTGCGTATTTTGCCCGAAGAAGTTTACCCGAAAAACAAACTGTCCGAAATTGACGGTATCCTGAAACAACTGGCAGCCGACGAACTGGTACGCAAACAAAAAGCACGCGAGGACTCGCTGGCACAAGCCAACTTAGTGGCCTTCAACCTGAAAATACAGGAAGCAGAAAGCTTCAAAGCAAAAACGCAATACGAAAATGCCATCGGAAGCTATCGACAAGCTATCAGCATCCTGCCGGAGAAAGCGCCAACCGTTCAACCTAAAATAACCGAGCTGGAAAGCCTGATAGCCCAAATGGCAAAGCTGGAGACCGACTACAAGGCAGCCATTAACCAAGGCGACCAGCAGTTTGCGGCAGAACAGTTAGATCCGGCAAAACTGGCCTATGAAACTGCATTGGGTTTAAAACCAAATGAAACTTACCCGAAAGCACAGATTGAAAAGATCAATCAGCGCCAACGCGAACTGGAAGTATTGGCCGAACAAGCCCGAAGTGCGGAAAAACTGAATGCTGCTTATAACGAAGCCATCGCCATTGCCGACGAAAACTTCAACAAACAAGATTACCAGGTAGCCCAGTTTTATTACAACAAAGCGCTCGGCATTCAGCCGCAACAGGCCTATCCGAAACAACAGCTCGACAAAATAAAACAGCTCATCGATCAGATGCTGACGGCAGAACAGCTAAAAGCGTACAATGATGCCATAACGAAAGCCGATACCGAATTTGACCGAAAAGGCTATACCCTGGCACGTTTCCACTACAACAAAGCCCTCGAAATAAAATCGTGGGAGCAATATCCGAAAGACCGTATCCAGGAAATCGGAAAGCTGACCAACTCGTTATTGTCGCAGCGCGAAGAGCAGGATTACCTGAATTGGGTGAATACTGCCGACGAAGCGTTTGTTAACCGCGATTTTGCAGTGGCCCGCTCGTACTATCAGCGTGCTTTAAATTTGAAAAAGGACGAGCCTTATCCGTCTATTAAGCTGGCCGAAATACAGCAAGAACTGGAACGTGTGCAAGCCGGACAAAGCGAAAAAGATTACCGCGACACGCTGGCCGAGGCAGACAAAGCCTTCGAAGCAAAAAACTTCAGCGTTGCCCGCTTTTATTACAACAAAGCACTGTCGATGCGGCCAAATGAAACCTACCCGAAAAACCAGCTTCAGCTGATACGCGAAGCCTTAGGCGGGAATTAAGGCTGCAAACCCGACAGCTTTCGTACCCGGCCAAGCGAACGAAAGCAGTAAACAGGCGGACGACGTCCTGCTTGCTGCTTTCGGGCCGATGAGGGTACAAGCCGCTCGGTGGCTGTGCCGGTGCAACCAGCCAAATGAGAAAATTCAGAATAAAACGGGTATTTGAATATGGAAAATAGTTCCGCTGGTTTCGGACGAGCTGAAATTTACCTGGCCTTTTAAATAGCGTTCGCCAAGCAGTTTCATGCTGTATGTTCCGATGCCGCGGTTTTTTCCTTTGGTTGAATACGAACGCTGGAACAACTGATTGCGAACATCTTCGTCCATCAGCGTATTATTGTGTACTTCAATGCGAATAATATCGGACTGTTTATAGGCTTCAATGCGGATGCGGTCGCCACGGGGAATTGCCTCAAGTGCATTTTTGGCCATGTTGAAAACAATCCGGTTCAATAAAACCGGGTCAGACTCAAAACTGGCATTCCCGCTAAAATCAACAATATCAATGTATCGTTCAAAAGCTTCCTTGCTGTATTTCACTTTATTGCAAAGTTCTTCCAAAAATTTGTCCATTTTCAGCTGACGGACATTCACTTCCAGTTCTCCTTTTTCGGCTTTCAAAACATGTTGCTGCCCTTTTATTTCTTCCACAATCTGCATACTCAGCGAAGCTGCCACTTCGAAAAAACTTTCGTCATTACGGCATTCGGGTTCCTTTAGTAGCTCAAGTACACCGCTCAGGCTTCCGGCCATATTAATAATATCGTGAAAAAAAATGCGCTCCAGGATTTCGCGGCGCCTCAAATCAGTTATATCCACCATTGACACAATCATATAGTCGCGCTCCTGGTGATATGGTTGAACGGAAATTTCCAGGTCGACCTGCTGCACAATACCGTCAACCTCGCGTACCAAACGGTACTCGTTTACCACTTTTTCGCGCCTGCTTAAAAAGTCGTTGAAGCTGGAGTTTGCTCCGCAATATTTGCATTTATCCGTTAATCCGCATACCGAACCGGGCGATTTCAGGTTCACGCAGTTCATTACTTCGCCGAACGGCAAACCCAGCATATCGCGTTCCAAATCGAGGCCATACTTATTGATAAGTAATTCGTTTGCAAATATAACTTCTCTCCGATCATTCAGGATACAAACAACCGAGGATGTTACCGAAAGTAATCCTTTTATAAATTGAATATTTTGGAGACTCAAACCGTCTTCGTGAATTTTAACCAGTTTTTCCGGACCGGAACAATTGCTTTCTTTCATACCTCCCACTATACCGTAAATATAGAAAGTATTTTCTAATACGGCGGCTTACAAGCAATCTTCGGTATATTTCTTTACAATTTCGGTCAGTTCGGGTTCAAACACAAGTCCCTCGCCAACCCATTCCAAATTGCCTGATTTAAAAATCATTAAGGTAGGAACCGATTTCACATGGAACTGACTGGTGATGTAGGGGTTATAGTCAACATTAACTTTTAAAATCCGGATATTTTCTTTGAATTTGCTTTTAACACCACTCAATACCAACTGCAATTCTTTGCATGGCTGGCACCAATCGGCATAAAAATCGACCAGTACCGGTCGCCTCGATTTTTTGATAATACGTTTAAAACGGCTTGTTGCTCTCATTCAGTTCATTCCCTATTGCCTGTTTTGGTTTACGGACAAATCATACGTGTAACGCACACTCCCAAT
>JBKEAN010000205.1:0-2156 GCA_047972415.1 Mangrovibacterium sp. | reverse complement strand
ATGGAACTAAACGATTTGAAACAGACCTGGAACAAATTCTCCGAATCGGAAGCCGACAAACGCCGGATTGACGAAAACGAGTTACAACGGATGCTGAAACGCAAAACCGGTAACCTGATGGACCGTATTGACCGCAACGTGCGTATCGGTTTTGCGGTGGTTTGTGCCCTGGTGCTTTTTTCGCTTGCCGATACCTTATTCCTCACCCCCAACATGGCCCGCGAAACCGAAGTCCCAGCCTGGATATACCTTATCGATGCCCTCAACAACCTGTTTCTGCTGGGTACCTTTGTGTACTTCTGGCTCCAGTACCGGAGCGTAAAAAACAACTATTCCAACACCCGCGACATGGGCCAGGTGCTCCGTTCGTCGGTAAAATTGCTCACAAGCTACCGCAAATTGTTTTACTGGTCGCTGGTAGTGTTCCTGTTTGCCATTGCCGCTTCAAGCGTTGCCGGATTCTTTGCTAACCCAAATTTCGATAGTGCCGTTTATTTTGAAGAGCAAAACCAAAATACCGTTGTTTTGAGCTTTGCCTTGCTTATCGCCATATTGCTCCTTGTTTTCAGCCTGTTCCGCTGGGGCTTTGGCCGCCTGTACGGGCGCTACATTAAGCAACTTAACGAAACCCTTTCGGAACTGGACGAAATAGAATAGCCCCGCCCTATTTACGACCGCATCAGGCTAATGGCTTCTTTCAGCACTTTCAGTTCCAGTTCCAATTCGGCAACCCGTTGTTGCAGGGCCTGGCAACTAGCCGCCTCGGCACTGGGGTATACGGGCTCGGAATAGCCCAGTTGCTCGGCTGCCTCGCGAAAAAAGTTGTATTGCAGGGCTTCCGACAGCTCTGCCAGGCGTTGTACCCGCAAAGTATCGCCCTTAAGCATTTGCCAAACACCGGCATAACTCATATCCAGCGAGTTTGCCAACTTCCGAACGCTCATGTTTTTGGCTTTCAACTGGCGTTTTACCATTTTTACAACATCAAGTTCTTCCATCTGTATTTTCTTTTGGGTTGGTGAATCATTATTTGCCTTTTGCCCAAACATAACGGGCCCATTTTACGGTTTCCAATCATTTACCTTCAACTTGTTTATTACCGGTTTAAATGGTTATCTACTTTAGTTAAAGGTTTACTTACTTATATTAAAAAATTTCTTATTTATATTGAAGATTTACTTACTTATCTTCAATATTAACTAATTTATATTAAACGTTTATTTATTTATATTGAAGTTTTACATGACTAAATTAAACAATTCTCTTTTTGTTTTTAACAATTACAATATTAATTTAAAATATTCCGATATAAAATTCGATTTTAATATTCTATTTTTCAATAAAAACTTAAAAATAATATCAACCTTATTTATTTTATGATGTAATAAATTGATTGTTATTTATAATTTACAGAAAATAATAAATGAATAGTTGATTTTTTTTCAATATAAATTGAAAATAATAGAAGAAAACGGGACAGAATAGCCCTAAAAGCGAACAAAAAAGCCCACCAACTCGCCCAAAAAGCAACGCTAACCGGGTGAATAGGCGGGCCATTGATGCCAGCAAGCCACCAACCCGGCCACAAAGCCGGATAGGGACAAATTATAGCTTAGAAACCAAAGCGGTAGTTGTACGAGAGTAACAGCGAACTGCGGTTACCTAAAATACCGCCTTCCATGCGGAATTGGTGGTGTTTGTTAAGTTGGTACTGGCCGCCCAATAGCATGTTCCACTCTTGTTTGGGCCGTTTGCGTATGCGGTAGCTAATAATTCCGGAGCCATCGGCTTCGTCGAGTTTGTTCATTACGGGGGTCAGAATTTTATCGGCCACCAACTTCTCGGGCAGTTTAGCTTCCTCGTTGTACCAGGTCCAGTAATTATCCACAATTTGGTCGCGGCGGGTCCAGGTTTCGGGTGGCAACAGGTCGCCCAGTCGGATACTGCCTTCGGTTACCCCGCCCATTTTTATACGCATGGCGCCCAGCCACACGGCCACGTTCGACTCGGGCATCCGGGCAATTTTCAAGGCTTTACCACTGCGGAACGCGAAGATTTTTACTTTAACCGGGTCAGCCACTTTCGTCAAAATCGTCCACACCCTGTTGCCGACTCGCACAAAAAAGAGTTTGCGAAGACACCCGCCACCGGTCAGT
>JBKEAN010000204.1:0-23438 GCA_047972415.1 Mangrovibacterium sp. | reverse complement strand
GTTTATCCTGCCAAAACAAGGCTTATATCGCATTTTACTTTTGCAAATGAATGGGAAACTAAGCTTCATCTTTATTTCGTCCAATTTACAATAGTGCACACTCATTTACAACAAGTGTTCATAATTTGGAATTTGTTCAGATAAAGTGGTTTACAACGAAAGCGAAAGATAAGCCGCGCACTTTAAGTTGAGCCGGGATACAAAAGTTCGTTACCAGCCGAAAGCAGGCTTAAAAAATGGCCTTATTGGCTTTTATTGACACTTTTCGTGTTGGAGACGGTGCAAGACCGGTTTGTTTTGCCGCAGAATTGGTTAGTTCCGGCGCAGAATCGGTTTGTTTTGCCGTAGAATCGGTTTGTTTTGCCGTAGAATCGGTTTGTTTTATCGTAGAATCGGTTTGTTTTGTCGCAGAATCGGTTTGTTTTATCGTAGAATCGGTTTGTTTTGCCACAGAATCGGTTTGTTTTGTCGCAGAATCGGTTAGTTCCGGCGCAGAATTGGTTTGTTTAAATGAAGGGCATGTGTATTTCTGGCTTAAGTAATGTGCACTACCCTGAGATGAAAGGAAAAGCTTCCGGTTTTTTAGCTATCCGTATATCAATGAGGGTTTAAAATTGCACCGACAGGCACAAGCCGGCTTGTTTGCCGTTGTAGTAAGGCAAGGCTAAGGCGCTGACTTGATGGTTTTTGCTGTTAAAGAGGGTTTCATTCATCCAGGGGTGTACCCAGTAGGCCACTTTGGTGCTAAGTATTCCAACTCCGGCGCCGGCCACCACATCCGAAAACCAGTGGCGGTTGTTGTACATACGCAAAATACCGGTACCGCTGGCTACCACATAACCGGCCACACCGTACCATACCGATTGGTCGCGGTACTCCTGGTGCAAAAACTCGGCCCCCATAAAAGCCAGGGCAGTATGCCCCGATGGGAACGAGTCGGAGGTGGAGCCGTCGGGCCGTTGTTCTTTTATCATGGCTTTTAGCCCATAGGTAGTACCCAGCATAAGCAAGGTAGCGGTGCCCAGAATTACGGATCGGTCTTTTAAATTGTTTCGGCCCCGAATGCCTACGGCATTGAGCACATACACCGATAAGGCAGGGGCAAAGCGGCTAAAATCGTCGAAAATAAGTTCGGGGTGGCCACGTTTTTGCACTTCGTTTTGCAGTCTGGTGTTCCAGCTTTGCAGGCGGTGGTTATCCAGCGCCACAAAGCCATAAGCTACTAGGGCCGAGGGTATAATAAGCGCTTTGTAGTTGAAACTTAACAGCTGGGGACTGTTTGTATGGCAGCTTATTGCCTTTGCACCGGTGGCCAGGCCAACGCTTGTGGTGTCGGGTTGCGCAAATACCGGGGCCGACAAAAAGATGAGGCAAAGGATGGCAATGATTTTCTGCATAAACAAACTTACAGCTTGGTTAGGTTTTGCTGTTTGGTGGCAAAATAAACGAAAATAAGCATAGTTGCTACCGATACCGGAGGAGATAAGTACCCGGGCCGAAAACAGGACGAATTGTGGGGTGACCCAAATACCAAAGCGTACGCCAGTCCAAAAAAGAAACCCCCAAGTACGGGTTGGCCGCATGCGCCAAACAAAGCACCGGCAAAGGATACACCAAAGAAGAAGGCGTAGAAAAGGAATTTGCACCGGCTATTTTTGAGGAACAAGGACTAACATATCAAATTATCATCCTATTTTTGGCAACTCAACTTGTTTGTTTGACTTCAACCCGAAAAATGACGCCGCTTTTCAGAAAAACTATTGAATTACCGCTCGAACTGATTGAATTGGAGGAGCACAATTACCACCTGATGCTGAAAAGCCGCATGGCCGACGGAAAAGATGGCTGGTGGATTGTGGACACTGGCGCGTCGAAAACGGTGTTTGACCGCAACCGCGAAAACTATTTCACGCTGGAAGAAGGGCGTCACCCGCAACAGTACCAAAGCGCCGGCATTGCCGAAGGAATGGTTGAAACCCGGGTGGGTAAGCTAGCGCGCCTTCATTTTGGTGCATTGAGGATAAAGGATTTGAAGGTAGCCTTAATCGATTTGAACCATGTAAACGAAATTTACAGCCGCTATCACGACAAGCAAGTGGTTGGCCTGCTGGGAAGTGACATTTTGGCCAACTATGGCTGCTGCATCAATTACGGGAGCAAAAGCATCCGCTTTCAAACCAAACCGCAGCACAAAACCAGCTGAAAAAAAGTGCGTTAAAAAACAGTCCGGTTCAGGTTGCTTTTATCAAAAATGAATATATTTGCCCACTGTTGAAAAAAGTCTGGAATCCAGTGCACCTGAAAATCAAAAAATACATGACCCGGAAGCTGATAAGCCGCCTGTTGCTATTTGCAGCAGTGGTTATTTCGGCTGTATTGTTTGATGTTTACCACCAGGGCTCTGCCGAGTTGGCCCAGGCCATGAGCCACCGCTCGCAGCCAGCGCAAAGTGTAAGCGCCAGCCCGGGGTTTTGTGTAAACCAGGCCAGCACTTTCCGTTTAATCAATGGTGCCGATAAGCTTTTTTCGGGATTGGTGTTTGCCGGAACCCGGAGCAACTTGCTGGTACAGTGGAACAATCACCGTGCATTTTACTTATTGCAAGCCGAATCAACCGATCGGGTCGACTTCTTCCTGTTGTCTTCCCACTTCATGAAATTTAACTGTTGCCACCAGAGCTGTTCCGACGACAGTCATCCTCTTGCTTAATTTTTCAGCCCGAAACCAGGCTGTTTCCACGATATTACGGAAGAAATACGTCCGTACCCGGTTTAAAATTTCACTTCATAAAAAAACATATCGATTTAAATTTTATAACAAATGCAAAACAAAGGATTAATCAGAGCTTTTGCCATATTACTGGCATTGGTCTGTCTGTACCAGCTTGCCTTTACGTTTGTTGCGCGCAAAGTTGAAAAAGATGCGCGTGAATACGCTCAAGGCAACAAAACCAAAGAACTGGCTTACCTGGACTCGGTGTCGGGTACAACCGTTTACAACTTTTTAGGCTTGAAAAAATACACCTACAAGGACGTGAAAGGGTTGGAAATGAACCTTGGTTTGGACTTGAAAGGTGGGATGAACGTTACCCTGGAAGTTTCAGTAGCCGACCTAATCCGTTCCCTGTCAAACTTTAGCAGCGACGCAACATTTAACCAGGCGCTGGCAACAGCAACTCAAATGCAGCGCAACAGCCAGGAAGACTTTGTAACCCTGTTTGGTAAAGCGTTTGAACAAGTTGACCCGAATGCCCAGCTGGCTGCTGTGTTCAGCACCTGGGAACTGAAGGACAAAGTGAAAGCCGGAATGAGCAATGCCGAAGTGCTGGACGTTATCCGTGAGGAAACCAAAGCAGGTATTGATAATGCATTCAACATCATCCGTACCCGTATCGACCGCTTCGGGGTAGCCCAGCCAAACATTCAGCAATTGCAAACCCCGGGCCGTATCCTGGTTGAATTGCCGGGTATTGACAATCCCGAGCGTGTTCGTAAACTGCTTCAGGGAACAGCCAAACTGGAATTCTGGGAAACTTACGACAGCCAGGAGTTTGCTCCGGTGCTGATGCAAATAAACCAAACGGTAAAAGAAGTTGAATCGTTGAAAGCGCAGGGAGTAGCCCATGTTGATACCACTTTGGCCGCTGTTACCGATACCGCTGCTACTGCAGGCGAAGCTTCGAACGAACTGCTGAGCCAAATGGAAAGCAACAAGGATACCACTGCTGCCGGTCAGCTAGCCGATTATAAGAAAGACTTCCCCTTGTTTGCCGTGTTGTCTCCGAGCACAACTGCCGATGGCCAATGGTACCGCGGCCCGGTTGCCGGGACAGCTCACTCAAAAGATACAGCCGAGGTAAATGCTTACCTGAATATGCCTCAGGTGAAATCTGTTATTCCGCGTAACATGAAGTTTTTGTGGACGTCGAAATCGGTTGACGACGCCGAACAATTTTACAGCCTGATTGCCATTAAAGTGACAGGTCGCGACGGTCGCGCCCCGCTCGACGGCGACGTGATTGTAGATGCCCGTAACGACTACGACCAAACCGGTAAGCCAGAGGTGTCGATGACCATGAACAGCGAAGGTGGAAAAATTTGGGCGCGTATGACCAAAGACAACGTGGGCAAATCCATTGCCATTGTGCTGGACAACTACGTGCGTTCGTACCCGAATGTGAACGGCGAAATTACCGGTGGGCGCTCAAGTATTACCGGGTTGGAATCGGTTGAAGAAGCAGCCGACTTGTCAAACATCCTGAAATCGGGTAAGATGCCGGCCCCGGCACACATTATACAAGAAGAAATTGTTGGCCCTTCGTTAGGCCGCGAAGCAATTAACAGCGGGATGTGGTCGTTCGTGATTGCTTTTATATTGATTCTGGGTTACATGTTGTTCTTTTACAGCAAACGGGCCGGTTTGGCAGCCAATATTGCACTGGTTGCCAACTTGTTCTTCCTGATGGGTATTTTGGCATCAATTGGTGCTGTTTTAACCTTGCCCGGTATTGCCGGTATTGTGTTAACAATGGGTATGGCGGTTGATGCCAACGTGTTGATTTATGAGCGTGTGCAGGACGAAATCCGTAGCGGAAAAGGCTTGAAACTTGCTTTGTCCGATGGTTATAAGAATGCTTACTCGGCTATTATCGACGGTCAGGTTACCACCCTGTTAACCGGTTTTGTGCTGTACCTGTTTGGTTCGGGCCCCATTAAAGGTTTCGCAACAACATTGATTATCGGTATTTTCACTTCGTTGTTCTCTGCTATTTTCCTCACCCGTTTGACGTTTGAACGTCAGATGAGCAAAGGCAAGAAAATTACCTTCACTTCGAAAATGACCGAGAACTGGTTGCGCGATACGAAATTCAAGTTCCTCGAAAAACGTAAAATTGCTTACTTCATCTCGGCTGCTTTAATTGCTATTTCACTTATTTCAATTGCAGTCCGCGGCTTCAACTATGGTATCGACTTTAAAGGGGGCCGTACCTACGTGGTTCGTTTGGATCAGGATGTAAAAGTGAGCGATGTGGGTAAAGCATTGGCCGCTGTTTACGGCGAAGCACCCGAAGTGAAAACGTTCGGGGGTAACAACCAGGTAAAAATTACGACTGAGTATAAAATCGACGAATTATCGGATGCAGTGGACGACGAAGTTGAACAACTGTTGCTGAAAGGTTTGCAACAAGGTGGCTTTATTAAAGCCGGTGTAACGATGGACGAGTTTGATACAAATTACCGTCAGAGCTCTCAGAAAGTGGGGCCAACCATTTCGGACGACATCAAGAAAGACGCGATGATTGCAATCGGCTTCTCGCTGCTTATCATTTTCCTTTATATTTTGCTTCGTTTCCGCAACTGGCAGTTCGGGGTAGGAGCCGTTGCCTCGCTGGCCCACGACGTGATTATCACCTTGGGGGCTTTCTCGCTGTTTCATGGCATTCTGCCTTTCTCGCTCGAAATCGATCAAGCCTTTATTGCCGCCATCCTGACGGTTGTTGGTTACTCGATTAACGACACGGTGGTAGTTTTTGACCGTATTCGCGAGTACTTCCATATTCACCCGAAACGTTCGCTCGAAGTGAATATGGATGAAGCAATGAACTCAACCCTGCGCCGTACTTTCAATACCTCGTTCAGTACCCTGGTGGTTATTTTGGCCATCTTCCTGTTCGGTGGTACTTCTATCCAAGGCTTTACTTTTGCCTTGTTGATTGGTATTGGCGTGGGTACCTATTCGTCAATTTTTGTGGCTACCCCGATTGCTTACGACACCTACAAACGTGTTGAACGGGCAAAGGACCGTAAAGCTGTAAAATAAAACAGTTTCTCTATAAAAGATTGAAAGCCCCGGTTTGCGCCGGGGCTTTTTTCGTTTGAGGCACAATTAGTTCCGGAACAGCCAACCTGCACGCCAAAACAAATGGGTTTATTTTAGGTAATACCAGCTGTATTTTCTGTTAGTATGCATTATTTTTCAATAATAACGACTTTCTATTCAATAGTTATTATCTATTTTTCAATAGGTGAAGGTTTATTTTCAATAAGTGAAGGTTTATTTTCAATATTAACGACTTTTTATCCGAATATAACGATAATGAATTCGGTTTGAATAGTTTATTTTCGATACAAACAATTTTTTATCAATTCATAAATTTTCCGAATCCGTCCGGTGTAGTCGAGGATAACCTGAACTTGTTTGTATATTTGGCTAAAATTTAGAGAGTATGTCGCATTCTTTACTATTTATCAGCGGGGGCGAGATTGTTCTTATCATGATCATTGCGCTGCTTTTTTTTGGTTCAAAATCAATTCCAGATATTGCCCGTACCTTGGGCAAAGGTTTGCGCGAGTTTAAAAAGGCCACGAACGAGATTCAGCGTGAGTTTGATGCCAGTACCAGCGATATTCGCAAGGAATTCAGCGAAGTAAGTTCGACGGTGAAGAACGAAGCCAACAAGATAACGGACGATTTTCGACAGGTTTCTGCCCAAATGGCAGAACAAGCTTCTCCTCAGTTAAAAGAAAAGCCACTGGTTAACAACCAAACAGCCGAAGTGTCTGAAACCGAACCAAGCCCGGCCGAAATTGACGGAGCGGCGAAGGGATAATTTTTTGTTATTCCCGGATTGAATGCATTGAGTCAGTTTTTCAACCGTACTTTCGCTATATTTAGCATCACTCAAAATAATATATCCTGTGATTCTGGCTCGAAATATTACTAAAAAATTTGGCGACCTGAGCGTACTGAAGGGCATTGACCTGGAAATTCCGGATGGCAAGTTGTACTCGATCGTTGGTTCCAGCGGGGCTGGCAAAACCACTCTGCTCCAAATTCTTGGTACCCTCAGTAAACCAGGTTCCGGCGAAGTTTACATCCAAAATAAAGCCGTATTTTCGTTGGGCGAACGCCAATTGGCAGCATTCCGGAACCAGCAAATTGGTTTTGTTTTTCAGTTTCATTATTTGTTGCCCGAGTTTAATGCGCTTGAGAATGTGTGCATTCCGGCTTTTATAGCCAAAAAAAGCAAACGCGAAGCCGAAGGCAGGGCTAAGGAGTTGCTTCAGTTTCTTGGGCTAGGACAGCGGCTTACACACAAACCTTCCGAGTTGTCGGGAGGCGAACGCCAACGGGTAGCTGTAGCCCGGGCCCTCATCAATAACCCGGCAGTTATTATGGCCGATGAGCCTTCGGGGAACCTCGACAGCAAAAACCGCGATGATTTGCACGACCTGTTTTTTAAACTGCGCGACGACTTCAACCAAACCTTGGTGATTGTTACTCACGACGAGAATTTTGCCCGTCAATCCGACCGTATCATCCGTATGCGCGATGGTTTAATTGAAGAATAATTGCTTTTTTTGGCAAAATTGAAAGCCCGGCAAAAATCGCATTTTACCGGGCTTGCTTGTATATTCTTTTAACGGTTTATCTCAACCTTATCGGCTAGTTTCCGGGCCTCTTTTTGTAGTTGCAACACGTCGGTTCCAACTTCACCAGTCAGAAGAACCACACCCATGCGGCGGTGCACACGGGCAGTTTCTTTGCCAAAAATGCGGAAATCGGCACGAGGGTTCTGGCAAACGGCCTCTAAACCCGAATAAGTTGGGTTGATGGCTTCGATAGCCGACAGGAGGACAGCGCTGGCTCCGGCTTTTTCCTGGCGGATTTCCGGAATAGGAAGGCCCAAAACGGCGCGGCAGTGAAGTTCAAATTCGTTCAGGTTTTGGGTTCCGGCTAAGGTAACCATGCCGGTATCGTGCGGGCGGGGCGACAACTCGCTAAATACCACTTCGTTTTTTGTAATAAAAAATTCAACTCCCCATAGTCCGGCGCCGTCCAGCGCCTTGGTTACTTTGGCAGCCATTTCTTGAGCGGCTTTCTCAAACCCATCCGGAAGAGCAACGGGTTGCCAACTTTCCTGGTAGTCGCCGCGTTCCTGGCGGTGGCCAATGGGCTTGCAGAACAGGGTTTCGCCGTTTTTCTGGGTGATGGTGAGCAAGGTGATTTCGCTCAGGAACGGAACAAATGCTTCAACAATCACTTCGCCGGCATCGCCACGGCCTTTTTCTGCTGCAATTTTCCAGGCTTTTTCAATTTCGGCTTCGGCTTTTATCGTCGATTGGCCTTTGCCCGACGACGACATTAACGGTTTTACAACACAGGGAAAGCCTATTTCGGCTACGGCTGCTTTTAACTCGTCAAAGGTTTTGGCATAACGGTAATTGGCTGTTTTCAGGCCAAGTTCTTTGGCTGCCAAATCGCGAATGGCTTTGCGGTTCATGGTAAAGTTGGCCGCTTTGGCCGATGGAACAACCTGAATGCCTTGTTTCTCATAGTCGTAGAAACGTTCGGTCCGGATGGCTTCAATTTCGGGAACAACCAAGTCTGGCTGGTGTTTGTTCACAATCCGGTCGAGCTCGGCGCCGTCGAGCATATTTATTACCTCGCAACTATCGGCAACTTGCATGGCTGGTGCATTGGCATAACTATCTACTGCAATTACGGTTTGCCCCCATCGCTTTGCAGCAATAACAAACTCTTTACCCAATTCGCCCGAACCAAGCAACATAATCTTTTTCTGCATACCCTTTTCTGTTTTTTTTGAAGGGACAAAGGTAAACTTTTCACGGAATTGAACAGTGCTGAGCTCCCGTTTGGTAGCCGGCAAAATGCGCCTTCCGGTTTTTTTGTTTGTCGTTATCGGAGGCAGTGAAAGTGCCAAACTAGTTGCTGTTGTCAACTAATTTGAAATCTTTGTTAAGAATGAGTTAGCAATAGAGAATGGAATGGTACTGATTTACTACTTTTCTACCATAAAACCGCGAAATTGCTGATGAAGAAAAATAACCAATTTGCAGGACGATGGCTTCTTCCGGTGCTGCTTCTACTCCTGAGTTCGTGCGAAATGTTCGAGTATAATCCGTATGACACCCAGTACTTTGACGAGACAGGGGTGAACAAAAAAAATATTGCCCGGATTGAAACAGCCTCTGACAGCGACGATACCCTTCGGTTTGCTTTTATGGGCGACACCCAGCGGCACTACGACGAAACAGAGGATTTTGTCAGCCATATCAATAAACGCAGCGATATTGACTTTGTTATTCACGGGGGAGACATCAGCGATTTTGGGCTGAGCAAGGAATACAAATGGATGTACGATTTTTTAAAGAAGCTGAAAATGCCCTTTGTTACCCTTATTGGAAACCACGATGTGGTTGGGCATGGCAAGGATGTGTTTATGCAGGTGTTTGGCGAGTTCAATTTTTCGTTTGTGAGTCACAAAGTTCGTTTTATTTGCTTGAATACAAATGCATTGGAGTTTGATTACTCGACACCTGTTCCCGATTTCGACTTCATGCTGCAATATTTAACCGATACGGTTGGTGTTGAACAAACCATCGTCGTTATGCACGCGCCCCCTTTCGACGACCAGTTTAATAACAATGCCGGTCAAATGTTCAACTACATTGTTTCGGGCTATAAAAACATTCGTTTTTGTTTGCATGCCCATCAGCATAGTTTCAAAATCAACGACTTCTTCAATAACGGAATTTTGTATTACGGCTGCGACGACATTTCGGGGCGGAATTACATGGTGTTTACCGTGACCCCCGATTCGTATTCATACACCATTGAGTATTTTTAAATGAACGCAGCAATGAAACAAACGCTACTTTTTACCCTTCTTATGTTGTCCTTTGTAATTGGAGGACTGGCGCAGGAGGTGCCAGGGGCAGGTTCCTATACCTTATTGGCTCCGGCTCCAACTCCGGCAGTGCAACCCAAAAGCCGCTACGAGTTGAAGCAAGAGCGCATTCGAGAACGTTGGTCCCGCCTTGTTCCGACACAAAACAAATTGCAGTTTGCCGGTTCCATGGGAATGTTTTCGGGCAGTTTGGGATGGTATTACGGACGTAAAAACCAATGGGAAACAGATTTTTTTCTGGGGTTTATACCGAAGATGAACCATCAGAAAGCCCACGTTACCATTACCTTAAAACAAACGTATACGCCCTGGCGACTGCCGCTGAATCAGGATATTTCATTTGAACCGTTTACAGCTGGGATTTACATTAATAAAATTTTCGGGCAATATTTCTGGAATGAACTTCCCGAGAGATACCCCGAAAATTATTATTTCTGGGCAACAAACCTGCGGATTAATTTTTCTGTAGGACAGGCTATGGTCTTCGATTTCGACCGTAATATAAAAGGACGGGAGCTGTCGTTCTTTTACGAATTCAGCACCAACGATCTTTATTTAATTAGTGTGGTTGGCAATAAAACAATTACGCCCTGGGATATTATTGGCTTATCGCTGGGCTTGCGTTATCGTATATTATAAAAAAAGTGGTCTGAAGCCAGGCCTCAGACCACCACGGAAAGAATTGAATATTTAATTAACGCTTAAAACTTGAACCCGATTTGAGCGTATCCCGGTGCAAATTTTCTACTTTTCAAAATATTGGATTTCGGTGCCAAAGCCTTTGCACTGAATACTGCTACAAGTTACAACATTCAACCTATTCAAGTCAATACGTTAGCAACATAATTTCTGAATTTTCAACAAATTTTTTCGAAAAGATTGCTTTTTCGGAATGAATGGTGCCTAATGGATGTTGTTTTTTTGTTGTAAATCAATTACTTGCTGGGTGTTTTCGAAGCAGGTCGTCGGCCGATTGAAGCACTTTCATCCGCAATGGTTCCGGAAAATTGGGGTGTGTGTTTAAAAACTGACGAACAATTGCTGCGGCTTCGGGGCTTTTGTGGCCTTGCAGTAGCGCCAATGCCCAGCGCTGCGGAAAGAAAATATCGCCGGTTTGCTGAATTTCTGGCAACAGTTCTAAGCCAGGCTCAATATATCCGAGCCGTTTTTCTGCAAAATCGGGATGGTTAAGCCAGGCCAAAGCGCTTTGCACCCAAGGTTCGTGTTCGCGGTTTTCGGCAAGGGCAAATGAATGGAACACACTGTCCCGGACAGCGGCGCTGGCAGAAAGGGCCGGGCGAATAAAGCGGAAACGGGCCTTTAAATCCGGGTTTTCCAAACGGTTTTCCTGTTCACCCAATATTGTTTTTGCTTTTTCGGGTAGTTGCAAGGCCAAGGTAAAAGAAAGATCGGTGAGTTGGCTCAATGTTAGTGGGTTACCTGCAAGTTGCCTGGAGGTAAATGCTTTTTCGAGTTGAAACAGGGCATCAGGTGAACGGAATAGGCGAATAGCAGCATTGCAACCTGCGTTTGCCTGTGCCGGGTGGTATTTCAGTTGTTCAGTAATAAAATGTTCGAGCGGTAATTGCAGTTTTGCTTTATCATCGTCATCAAGTTGGTATTGGTAGCAGGCCGTTAAGTAGCCGAGTACCGTTTCGTAAATCACCGGGTCACTTTCGCTCGGAAGATTGTTCAATATGGCTTCAATAAAGGCTGTCGGTTCCAGTTGTCCTTCGTGCAAATTCTCGTTCAAGTCAATCCAAATGGCGGCGCGTAAAAGAACATCTGGTACCGACGAAAGATTTTTTGAAAGCCAGGCTTGTGTCTCCGGGTGAATGGCTACAAAACCGTATGCCCGGCCATTTCCATTCAGGTATAACCAGTTAATGGAATCGGTATTGAGTTGAATCAGTGTGTCTTCCTTATTAATTGCAACACGTTGTCGGAGCAATTTTCCTTGCTGTTGGTAAACCAGCTCGGCTTCTTCTTTCCAAATCCGGTTTTTGCCGCCTGGGTCGGTTTGAAGGACACGGATGCCGGTGTTCTCTTTTTTTAGTTGAAGGGTTGGCCGCCCGGTCTCGTCAACCCAAACTTCCGACCATTTTTTCAGGTTCCCGTCGGTGTCGAGCAAACCAATCAATTCGTCCCAGCCAGCATTGCTGTAGCTGTATTTTTGAAGGTATTGTTGTAAGCCCTTCTGTAAAGCCTCTTTTCCAATCTGGTTTTCGAGCATGGCCATCACAATGGGCGCTTTGTGGTAAATAATGGGACCGTACAGGTTGCCGGCATCTTTCAGGGTGTCCAGTTGCTGGTTCACCGGATTGGCTCCGGCAGTGCGGTCAACCGAGTAGGCATCAGTGTAATGGGCCATCAAAAACAATAAATCCTGGTTGAAGTCGGGGAACAGCGGCGCGGTTACTTTGTCGGCAATGAAGTTGGCATATACTTCTTTTAGCCAAACCTGGTCGAACCAAGTCATCGTTACCAAGTCGCCAAACCACATGTGTGCGGTTTCGTGAGCAATCAAGTTGGCACGGTCGAGCTGTTCGCGCGGGGTGGGGCTACCTTCGAGAAACATGCGCGAGTCGCGGTACAGCGTTACTCCGGGATGCTCCATCCCGCCGTATTGGAACGAAGGGACTACGACTAAATCATACTTGGCAAAGGGGTACGGAATACCGGTATACAATTCAATATCGTCAACCGAACGAAACAACAGATTGAAAATGGAATCGGTGTTGTTGGACAGCTTTGTTGCATTGGTTTCGCGGTGGTACAAGGTGTAGGTTCGCTGGTTGTGTTCGCGGCTGATGGCCTCAAACTTACCGGCCACAAAGGCAAATAGGTAGGTTGGGAGCAGTTGTGTTTCTGCAAAATAATGGGTTGAAACCGAATCATGGCTTTCAACCCGTTCTTCGGGTGAGTTGGCTACGGCTTTCCACGTTTGCGGAACTTGCAAACTGAGGGTGAATGTGGCTTTCAGGTTGGGTTGATCGAAGCAGGGAAAGGCCGTTGATGCTCGGTCGGGAACAAACAAGGTATAAAGGAATTCGTCGTTCCGGTTCAGCGACTGGTCGGGCGAGGTGAACTCAACTTCAACCTTGTTTGCACCCTTTTTTAGATGTTTTTGGTTGATGAGCAGGTGCTGCTCTTCCATCCGGATTGGCATTTCGTGGCCGTTTGCAACAACGCGGCTAACCTGGGTCCCGGAACCTTTAAAATCAAAAGCCAACTCTTGGGTCCGGATATCCAGGTCGAACGATGCGATCATGTTTCCTGTAACGGCTTCTGTTTTTTGTTCCGGAATGCGGAATGTCAGGCGGTAATTCACATTACTAATGTGATCGGCCCGCCAGTCGGCCAGTTGTTTCGATATGCCTGGTTCAAGAGGTATTTGGGTGGTTTGACAGCAAAGGCCAAGCAGAAGCAGCATGTACAGGAATTGTTTCATGGATACAAAATGGATTGGATGAGCTAAAATAGGAGCTGTAAGCGAATTGACAAGAAAAACAAAAAAGAATTACGAAAAAGCACCGGCAAGTTCGGGTAATATTGAATATTAGTTGTAATTTGAGAAAGCCCGAACGGGTAGTTCATCATTTATTTTTTTTTGAAGAGCTTCTTCATTTTATTTGTTTTAAAATTGAATTAAAATGACGATAAATATGATTTGCCGGCTGATGGTTTGCTTGTTGTTACTAAGTAGCACCGTTAATAGTTTTGCATCGACGGCAGAAGCCGATAGTACCCGCTCGAAAAAACCTGCGGTAGAAAAAAAAGTTGAATTAAGCATTATGCCCTACCTGAGTTACAACCGTAACCTGAAGTTGATGTTGGGGGTTATTCCGATGGGGATGTACCGGTTGAATAAAAACGACACCATTTCTCCGAAATCCTTGTCGGGGCTGGCGGGAGTTTACACCACCAATGGTTCCTACTTTTTTACAATCTTCAATAAATTTTATTTGGCCGAAGACAGGTGGCGCATCACTCTTTTTGCCGGAACTGGCGATCACTTTTCGCAGTATTACCTGATGGATGAGGATGTGGATCCCGGGTTCTACGATTATGACACCAAGTCGACAATGGTGTCGGTTTCTGCCTTACGACGGATTACAAGCGGGCTTTTTGGCGGAATGGGTTACACCTTTGCCAACCACCATACCCTGTTCGAGGATAACGTTCAGGATGAATCGACGACAAAAACTCATGGATTGGAGTTTAAGTTGTTGTACGATAAGCGGAATGCAGTATATTATCCAACTTCGGGTATCAAAACAAAACTACGGTGGACCACCTATCCCGGCTTTATTGGGAACGATATTGAAGCCAACAAGCTGAATGCCGAATACAACCAATATTTTCCGATGAAAAACGGAACAGACGTACTGGCCGCCCGTTTTGCTGGCAAATTTGGCTTGGGCGACATTGCTTTCGAACAGCAGGTAACCATCGGTCAGGCCGATATTCGGGGGTATAGCGAGGGCAAATACCGGGGCGACGGAACCATGGCACTGCAAGGCGAGTACCGCTACAACCACTTCGGAAAAGTTGGTTTGGTCGGATTCTTCGGTTTGGCTACCCTTTATGGCTCCGGTACGTCTTCGTTCAACTGGGATATTTATCCCGGCGGGGGAGTTGGAGTCCGATATCAGGCCTTTAAAACCATGAAATTTAATGTGGGACTGGATGCCGCGTGGGGAAAAGACGATTGGGGTGTGTATTTCCGCATTGGCGAAGCCTTTTGATAAACAATGGTGCATGAATGCCAAAAGGATGGTTGCCCGTTTGTAACCGTCTCCGGCTTTTCGTAGCGGTCGAGCAGGGGGTAATAACTTATTTCGACGGTGATATGCATGAGCTTATTCTGTTTTTTGAACGCAAGCAGCCATAAAAACACCCGGTACCAACTCGGCACCCGGGGTGCCATCCAGGAGTTCCATTTTGTCCGAGAGGTGAACACACTCGATAATCAGGGGCTGGCCAAAACCCTCCAGATAAAGCTCCAAATCTTCGCGTGTCATCAGTTCGCCATGTTTGTAAACAGGATCTTTTTCTTTGGTTTTTCCCAAGGTCGAATCGGCATTCAGGCAGCCAATTATCAGCCAGCCTTTCGGTTTCAGCGCCCGGTAAATATTGGCAAAGGCCTGCATTTGATCTTCGCAAAACTCGAGTGCAGTAATCACTGCAATTGTTTCAACCGACTCGCTTTCGGCCGATAGGTTCATTATATCGGCTTTCATAAATTGTACTTTCCCGGCGAGCTTTTGACGCGCGTGGGCAAGCATGGCATCGCTCACCTCGCTGGCTGTAACCGAAAAACCCTGCTCAACGAAAAAGGCCGTCCAATGGCCGGTACCGGAACCCAGTTCGAGCATGTTCCCGCGGGGTACTTCTGCGATTACTTTCAACAAGGCTGCCTGTTCGAGTTCATCTACCCGCTTGCCATAATCGGTTTCGTAATACGAATCGTAGGAGTTGGCAACTTTTTCATCGGTAAAAATATTCATGGTCTCGGTTTTAGTTCGAAGTTTCAAAATTAGAATCAAATCGGATATGAGGCAAGCTTTAGCTGAATTGGGCGATAATAAAATAAAGCAAAATAGGTCAACCAGTTTTTCGACACGAGAAGACCACAATTCTAATTCGGACTTTTTTATCCGATATAACACCAAGGCAAACAAATGGTTAAGTCTAAAATTTTTAGGTGCCTGCCAGTATCAGATACTCAAAAAACAACTACTTTAGCTTTTAAATTGAAAGTCGAAATGTTGATCATTCGTACATTGACCCATTCTTACCGTCGTCTTTTCAATTGTCTGATGTTCTACGACCAGGCAAACTAATTCGGTGTAGGCTCTCATTTTGGGACGGCTTCACCTTCATTTTCCCTTCGATTTACTGTAAAAATTTTTGGCTACAATGCCAAATTCTGAGCATTTCAATTTGTATTGTTCCCTGACAAAAAATAAATTTTGCAATTATGACAACTGCAAGCGTCTATAAAAACCCGGAACGTGTAGCTGGTTCCGCAAGTAACTTTAGCAAAGACAACACGTCGGAGTCCGGAATGAATGCGCGCATTCGGAAGCTTCGCCAGCTAAGTGTTGACACCGAACCATCACTCGACATTGAGCGTGCCCTCATTGAAACGAAGTTCTACAAAGAAAACTACGGCAAATACTCCATCCCCATGATGCGGGCACTGAATTTTCTGGAGATTTGCAAACAAAAAACCATTTATTTAGGCGAAGGTGAACTGATTGTTGGCGAGCGTGGGCCTAAACCCAAGTGCGTTCCAACGTTTCCGGAACTGACTTGCCACAGCGTGGATGACTTGAATGTGTTGAATACCCGGGAGTTGCAGCGTTACACCATCTCGCAGGAAGATATTGAGATTTATGCTCGTGAGGTCATTCCCTATTGGGACGGGCGTACCATGCGCGAACGGATTTTTAAGCATGTTCCCGAAGAATGGCGGGCTGCCTATGAATGCGGACTGTTCACCGAGTTTATGGAGCAACGTGCTCCAGGGCATACGACCCTCGACGGCAAGATTTATAAAAAGGGTTTGCTTGATTTCAAAAAAGATATTCAGGCACACATTGAACGCCTCGATTTTTTGAATGACTCCGAAGCGACCGATAAGCTGGAAGAATTGAAAGCGATGGCCGTTTCGTGCGATGCAGCTATCTTGTTCTCGGAACGTCATGCCGATTTGGCCGAAGAACAAGCCAAAACAGAGCGCGATCCCAAGCGCAAGGCTGAGTTGCTTAAAATTGCCGAAGTTTGTCGTTGGGTTCCGGCTCATGCACCGCGCAACTTCCACGAAGCGATTCAAACTTACTGGTGGATGCACCTGGGAACGATTACCGAGCTAAACGGCTGGGATGCGATGAACCCGGGACACTTTGATCAACATTTGGAACCTTTTTATTATAAGGAAACCGAAACCGGGACCCTGAGCCGCGAGGAAGCCAAAGAATTGCTTTGCTGTTTTTGGGTGAAGGTGAATAACCAGCCAGCCCCTCCCAAAGTGGGTATCACGGCCAAGGAGAGCGGAACCTATAACGACTTTACCAACCTGAATATAGGCGGTGTTCGCCGCGATGGTTCCGATGGTACCAGCGAGGTGTCGTATATTATGCTCGAAATCATTGAGGAACTGCATATTCTGCAACCGGGAAGTGCCATTCACATCAGCTCGCGCACACCGGAGCGTTTTCTGAAGGCCGGATGTAAAGTGATTCGCCAAGGACACGGGTATCCCTCGGTGTTTAACCCTGACACCTATATTCTGGAATTGGTGAGCCAGGGGAAAAGCATTGATGATGCCCGCGAAGGTGGTTGCAGTGGTTGCATCGAGGTAGGCGCATTTGGCAAGGAAGCCTACGTATTGACCGGTTACCTGAACGTACCAAAAATTTTGGAAGTGACCCTGAATAACGGAGTCGATCCGGTTACAGGGAAGGTGGCAGGCATTGCAACCGGGAACCCGCGCGACTTTAAAAGCTACGACGAACTTTATGCTGCTTTCCTCCGACAACTGAATTTCATTGTTGACCAAAAAATACGGGTCAGCAATTACATCGATCGCATGTTTGCCAAATATGCACCAGCCCCGCTGTTGTCTGTATTGATGGACGATTGTATTGCCAAAGGGCGGGACTATTACGACGCTGGCCCGCGTTATAATACCAACTACATTCAGTGTACCGGTTTGGGAACGGTAACCGACAGTTTGAGTACCTTGAAAACGCATGTGTTCGAGGCAAAAACCTTCAGTATGGACACCATTCTGGATGCTGTTGCCCGCAACTTTGCCGGTGAGGAGGTGTTGCGCCAAACAATCTTGAACAATACGCCCTTCTTTGGGAACGATGATGAACGGGCAGACAGCCTAGCCGTCCGCGTTTATAACGACTTACTGGTCGCCATTGACGGGAAACCGAACACCAAAGGCGAAAGCTACCACCTGAATATGTTATCGACCACTTGCCATGTGTATTTTGGTAAGGTGATGGGGGCTACACCCAACGGGCGTTTGGCGGGCAAGTCCATTTCCGACGGAACCTCGCCATCGCATGGCTGCGACACCAACGGCCCCTCGGCGGTCATTCGTTCCTTGACGAAAATAGACCACACCAAGTCGGGCGGTACCCTGCTGAATCAACGCTTTTTGCCAAGCTTGCTGAAACGCGATGAAGATATTGCCAAACTGGCCAAGCTGATTCGTACATATTTTTCAATGGGCGGGCATCACATTCAATTCAATATTGTCGATACAGCTACCTTGCTGGCCGCACAAGCTTGTCCCGAAGATTACAAGGATTTGCTGGTTCGTATGGCCGGTTACAGCGACTATTTCAACGATATGAATGTTGATTTGCAGCAGGAAGTGATTGACCGGACCGAGAATGAGGCGTTTTAAATGCTGAATGCAACTGACGAGAGAAAACAATTGGATGCAGATGGAAGGAGAAAGCAATTCGTATCAATCGCCCTCAACCTATTCTAATCCTCTAACATTCTAATAGTCTGATCTTCCCGTAATGTCCCTGATTTTCGACATAAAAAGATATGCCATCAACGATGGCCCCGGCATTCGGGTAACTATTTTCTTTAAAGGTTGCCCGCTGGCGTGCCAATGGTGCCATAATCCCGAAAGCATTGAGAGCTATGCGCAGAAAATGTATGCGGCCAACAAATGTATTGGGGCGGTAAAGTGTATTGAAGTTTGCCCCTACGATGCACTAACATTGACATCCAACGGAATCGTCACTGATGTTGAACGCTGTACCTTGTGTGGCAAATGTGCCGAAGTGTGTCCTACTAAAGCCATTGAAATGTTGGGACGCGAGTACTGTACCGATGAGTTGATGCGCATTATTGAACGAGAAACGGTGTTTTTCGATCATTCCGAAGGAGGGGTCACCTTTTCGGGGGGAGAGCCACTAATGCACCACCGACAGCTCATTGAGCTGCTCGACCGCTGCGGCGACCGCGAGATACACCGGGTGGTGGATACCAGCTTGTTTGCCAAAACCGATGTCGTGCTGGATGTTGCCCGCCGCACCGAGCTGTTTTTGGTTGACCTGAAAGCTTGGGATTCGGAGCTTCACCGGCGTTACACCGGTGTGCCAAATGAACAAATTCTGACCAATATTCGGGCTTTGGCCGAGAATGGAAGCGACTTTATTATCCGTATCCCCCTGATTGTGGGGGTAAATGCCGATGAAGAAACTTTACGTAATGAGGCGGCCTTCCTGGCCTCGGTTCCCTGGACGCGCAAAGAAGTGAATCTTTTGCCCTACCACGACATTGCCAAAGGGAAACATCAAAAACTGGGAAGTAGCTACCAGGCAGGTGAACTGACTGCCCCCGGGGCCGAGCATCTTAGGCTGGCCACACTCCTGTTTGCAGAACAGGGGATCCGGGCCACGGTTGGTGGCTGAAAAAGAAATCGTGCGTTATATGGACAAAAACCTTCGCTTGCCCGAACCCGGAACAACGCGAAGGTTTTTTATGTTGAAACGACAAGCGATTTGTCGGGTTTGAAAACTATCTCTCCAAACCAAAAAACTGGCTTGTGATAAAGCTTTCGCCGGGAGCCAGTGTAATTGGGAAATCGAAAGCATTGGTTGCTTCAATACAAACAAAGTTGGCAAAACCGTCGTCCGGAATGTCGGCAATGGTGGCACTGGTAGCTTCGCCGGGGTTCCAAACAGTGGTTACTTTACTGCCCGACTTTTCAATTTTAAGGCGGCGCCGAAAACCCTTGTCTTCCAAAACAACCGGCGATTCGGTGTTCAGGTAGTGGTGCGTCATTCCTTCGTCAATGGTCAGAACAGCTTCGGTTTGCTGCTCATTGGCACCACTTAACTGGTTGTAGTAAGTGAGGCCGCCCAAACCTTCAACCTGAATATGCACAATATCCGAAACGGCAAAGTAGCTGTGCAGTGCGCAGGTGTAGGTGAATGGTTCTTTCGAAATGTTTTTCACATCGAGCGAAACCTTCATGATGGAGCCGATAACGATGGTCATTACGGCTTCAAAATCGTATGGCCAGTAGGCTTTTGTTGCTTCAGATGAGCTCAGTCCCAGTTTTATTTCAGTTTCGCCATTGGGTAAGCTGGTTGTCTTCAATACCTCCCAGTACAGCAGACGGGCAAAGCCGTGTTGCGGCAGGCTGCTGTTGGTTTTGTGAGGCCCAAACCAGGGAAAACAAACCGGGATACCTCCGCGAATGGGTTTGCCCACTTCGTAAAAACTGGCGGGGCTCATCCACAGCACATCCAGGGTGCGTACCGGGCGGAAGCTGGTTACATGGGCACCGTACAGGCAAATGTCGGCATCGGCATACTTGTTCGAAATACTGATAGAAACCAAGTCGCCGTCCATTTCCATGAAACCGACTTCGCCCTCGATACCAAACTTCTCGTCTAAAACTTCTGTATCAATCATGGTGTTTGATTATTTGGTTTAACTAGGCCCGCAATTTACCGATTTCCATTAAAAGAAACGGAACGAACTTGGATTAAACACGAGGAAGGGAACACACAAAGAAAATGTTCGTCAAAAAAAGCTTCGTGACTTTGTGCCTTTGTGTTTTGTCTTCTTCTCGAACGCAAGGGCATAATACTCGTCATGCCTGCAATTGTTTTAAGCTATTTTTTAATAAATGGCGTCGAATTTTTCTTTTATAATCTCCTTTACCTCGTTCATATCCATTTTACGGCCAAGTTCCCGTTCGAGCGAGGTAACGCCGTAGGTAAGAAAACCGCATGGGTTGATGTAGCTGAAGTAGCGCATATCGGTATTTACGTTTAGTGCAAAACCGTGCATGGTTACGTAGCGGCTCACACGCACGCCGATGGCGCAAATTTTTCGGGCTTTAGCGGGTATTTCGCTGTCGAGCCAAACGCCGGTAGCCCCTTCTTTGCGGCCACCCACCAACCCGTAATGGGCAATGGTGGCAATAATGGCATCTTCCATTTTTTCGATATACTCGCGCACGCCGATGTGGTAATTTTCGAGGTCGATGATGGGGTAGCCCACCAATTGACCCGGGCCGTGGTAGGTAATGTCGCCGCCGCGGTTAATTTTGATGAAGGTGGCTTCAATTTTTTTCAGAAACTCGCCATGCACCAACAAATTGTGCTCGTCGCCGCTTTTGCCGAGGGTATAAACGTGCGGATGCTCTACCAACAGAAAGCGGTTGATGGTGCTGGCGCCATTTTTTGCTTTTTTATCGGCCTGTACTTCTTCCAAAATGCTTTCCTGGTAATCCCAGCAAGCTTTATATTCTTTCAAACCAAGGTCTTCGTAGGTAAATTGTGCCATGCGTTTAAATTTCAACGATTAACATTTCAAAAAACAAAAGTCTTGAGTCTTGCGACTGCGACTGTGACTGACCGCTGCGACTAATCACTGACCACTGCGACTGATCACTGAAAATTCCTCAAGCTTCGGCGTGCAGCTCGGCGCGATAGCTCGAACGCACCAGCGGACTGCTTTCGACGAAGCTAAAACCCTTTTGGAGGCCAATTGTTCGGTAGCGCTCAAACTCGTCGGGCTCAACGTAACGAACAACCGGCATGTGCGCCGTGGTTGGTGCCAGGTATTGTCCAATGGTCATTACCTTGCAGCCCACGGCCCGCAGGTCGTCCATGGTTTGCAGCACTTCTGTGTCGGTTTCGCCCAAGCCCAGCATAATACCCGACTTGGCAATGCTACCGCTTTGTGCCACCTGACGCAACACCTCCAAACTTTGGCGGTAGTTGGCCACACTGCGTATTTGCGGGCTTAGCCGCTCCACGGTTTCCAGGTTGTGCGAAATTACCTCGGGCCCGGCATCAATTAGTTGCTGCACCAACGCTGTGCGCCCCTGAAAATCGGGTATCAGTACCTCCATTTTGGTGTTTGGGTTGATGGCTTTAATGGTACGGATGGTGTTTACCCAGGCTGCCGCGCCCAAATCGGGCAAATCGTCGCGATCGACCGAGGTTACCACGGCGTGTTTCAGTTCCATCAGGCGGATTGATTCGGCCACCCGTGCCGGCTCCTCCGCATCAACTGGCAACGGTTTGCCGCTGGTTACACCGCAAAACTTACAGTTGCGCGTACAAATGTTGCCCAAAATCATAAAGGTAGCTGTTCCGCGGTTCCAGCATTCGCCCATGTTGGGGCAATTGCCGCTGCTGCAAATGGTATGCAGGCCATGTTTGCCCACCAGGTTCTTTACCCGCGAGTACGATTCGCCTTTTGGCAGGTTCATTTTCATCCAACGTGGTAAGCGTTCGCGATGCTGTTTGGGGTCGGTCATATTTTCTGCTCGTTTGGGGCAAAAATAGGCATTCTTATCCGTTTCTTCCCATGATAATTCACCGCTTTACACGGCCGCCCAAAAAAAATACAAGCATGGGTGCAACCAAGTTTTTATTCGACAACGAAAAATGGGCAATGGTGTTTTTATAACTTACTAAATAGGGTGAAAACACATGTTTTTGCCCCTTTCGGATGATTGAAAAACATGAAAACAGGTGTTTTTGCCCCTTCAAAAATTTTTATAAAAAGCGAAAACACGTCATTTTGGTTTTTAAGAAATTATAAAAAGCAAAAACACGCCATTTTGGTTTTTATAAAACTATAAAAAGTGAAAAAACGCGTTTTCGACCCTTCATAAAACAATAAAAGGCGAAAAAATGCATTTTCGGCCTTTTATGGTTTCATAAAATGCAGTTTTATGCATTTTCGAGCTTTTATAATTTCATAAAATGCAATTTTATGCATTTTCGGCCTTTTATGATTTCATTAAGAGGCAAAAACAAGAGTTTTTGAGTTTTTATAATTACAGAAAGGTGTAAAAACACGCATTTTCGACTTTTTATAATTCCATTAAGGGGTAAAAACATGTGTTTTCGAGCTTTTATAATTACATGAAATGGCAAAAACATGCATTTTGGGTATTTTATAATTGTAGGAAGGTACAAAAACACGCATTCTAGGCATTTCGGGTTACAGAGCAAGATGCAACAAGGTGCTTACACCCTTGCCGGCGTGTATAAAAGAACGGGTTGAAACAAATTTAACCTATTTGTTTGTGCGAACGATGTTAAAACGAGATTTCGTGCGTGTGGGGTAGTCCGTTTTACGCTGTTTATCTTTCTAGTTGAATTACCTGCGCGCTCGTTTGGCGGCTTTTTACCCAAATTGGGCTAAGCGGTCAGAATTAGTTTGAAAATTTTCAACGAATAGCGGCGGAATATTACTTTTACAACAAATGAACACGCAAAAACATAGCTGTTACCGGTGGCTCGTCGTGCTTTTCATGCTCGTGGCAAGCCCTGTGCTGATGGCACAGCAAACCGACGTGTCGAAAATCCAACTGGCCAACCGGTATTACCAGGCGAAAGATTTTGGCAAGGCTGCCGTGCTGTACAACGAGCTTTTTGAAGGCAGTAAAAGCAGTTATTACTTTAATATGTACATGACTTGCCTGATTGAAGACGGCGATTACGAAACGGCCGAAAAAGAAATACGCAAAGGGCTGCGGCGCACCCCGTCTGATGTGGCTTTGTATGTGCAGTGGGCCGATTTGCTAAAACGGCAAAACAAGGAGGCCGAGGCCGAAAAAAAAATGCAGCAAGCGCTGGCCGAAGTCCCCGCATCGCGGGCCGATTATATTAATTTGGCCAATAGCTTTTTAATGAAAGCAAACTACGAC
>JBKEAN010000203.1:0-25196 GCA_047972415.1 Mangrovibacterium sp. | reverse complement strand
TAGTAAGTTGGGGGAACCCGGGATGTTTATTGAGTTTAAAGCACCGGAAGTAAAAATTACCCAAAAAACCTTCGATCAGGTTGCTCGTTACAACCTGTGTTTCGAGGTACCGTTCCTGATGGTGTCAAACGGGATGGAGCACTATGGTTGCCAGGTAGATGTTGATACACAATATTACCGGTTGTTTCGTGTAGTACCCGGTTTTGACGAGTTACAGGCAGCCGCCTCAGAGTAATCGTTGATAGAACAATTCGTCGGTTCTTCCGTTTTTGGTTTTCAACCAGTCTTTTTTTGTTCCGCTTAGCTGAAATCCGCATTTTTCGAACAGCGAAACGCTGACCGGGTTGTTGGCGCCAATGTTGGCATACAACTGGTGCAAGCCCAGTATTTCGGTGCCATAACGGCACATTGCCTTTAACGCGTCGGAGGCATAACCTTGTTGCCGATCGGTTTCGGCATAAATTAAAATGCCAATACCAGCCCGCTGGTGGTAGGGCTCAAAGTCGAACAAATCAATAGCACCAACCGCTTTTCCACTTTCGGTTTGAATGATGAGGCGCAACTGCTTGGTTTCGTAAATATCGCGATGCGATTCTTCAATGTATTGGCGCAGCACAAAGCGCGAGAATGGCGAGAGTGTGTTACTGACGGGCCATACGCGGCTGTCGTTTTCCCATTGGTAAAGCAGTTCCAAATCTTCCGGCTCCAGGGGGCGAAGGCTTATTTTCCCGTAAGCCAAATGGTTGTTGTTCATCTGTTCAAATCGTTCAGGTTGCTGTATCTGTTTTCATTCTATTTAAAGGTCGGTAATTTTTGGCAGACAACCGACCTGTTTTTACTATTTCCCGTTACTGTTGGTTTTCAGAGGTTTAGGCGATGAGTTGGAATCTCCGGTTCTAATGCGATAGCGAACTTTCAAAGTCGAGGCGGTTTTTAATGGAACGACCCAGGGTGATTTCATCGGCATATTCCAATTCGTCACCGATACTGACCCCTCGGGCTAAAGTTGAAATGCGGACGTCGAAATCTTTCAGTTTTTTGTAAATATAGAAATTGGTGGTATCGCCTTCCATGGTGGTACTTAGCGCCAGGATCACCTCAGCCACCTCGCCCTCCCGCACGCGTTCAACCAGCGAGTTGATTTCCAAATCGGAAGGGCCAACACCGTCCATGGGCGAAATAATACCTCCCAATACATGGTACAAGCCCACAAACTGGCGGGTGTTTTCAATGGCCATTACATCGCGAATCGTTTCAACAACGCAAATAATCTCTCGGCTACGCTCCGGCTGGCTGCAAATATTGCAGGTGTCGAAGTCGGAAATGTTGTGGCAAATTTTGCAATGTTTAATTTCTGTTCGAGCCTGAACGATGGCTTGTCCGAAAAGCTCCACCTCGCCGCTTTCCTGCTTCAGCAAATGCAAAACCAGGCGCAGCGCGGTTTTGCGGCCAATTCCCGGAAGCTTGGAAAATTCGTTCACCGCATTTTCAAGCAATCGTGATGGAAATTTCTCGGTCATCATCCTAATTCGTTTTAAAATTGGTTTCAAATTTAACACGAGAAAACTATTTTGAAACAGAAAAAATCGCATCTTTGTTCGTTGAATTACGAACAGTAAACATGATTGAATCCAAAACAATTCGTCCTGAGCTGGAAAAAGCCGCCCGATATGCCAAAGCGATGGGGCATCCGGTTCGCTTGTACGTGCTGGAATTGCTGGCGAACCAAAGTTGCTGTTACAGCGGCGATTTAAGCGAAGAACTGCCCATTGCCAAGTCAACCTTGTCGCAGCACCTGAAGGAATTGAAAGATGCCGGTCTGATTCAGGGTGAAATTGAAGCGCCCCGCATTAATTATTGCATCCACCGGGAGAGCTGGGCCGAAGCGCAGGCCTTATTCAAAGAACTGTTGAAACTCTGATTTTTTTTATCCGCAATGTTCGTTGTTTGGCGAACTACGAATTGAGAAAGTCAAAACAGGAGAAAAGCATAGACAAAAGATGTTGTAAGAAACCAAAAGTACCCCGCTTATGGACTTTTCTGATTTAAAACCAGCTCAGATGGAAATTAAAGTGTTAGGCACCGGCTGTGCCAAGTGTAAAACGCTGGAGAAGCATGTTATTGACGCTGTTCGGCAATTGGGGCTACAGGCCGATGTTATAAAAGTGGAAGACATTGTAGAGATGATGAAATTTGGTGTGATGACCACGCCTGCTCTGGTTATTGACGGGAAAGTGGTGGTGAAAGGCAAAGTACCATCAGTCTCCGAAATCGCCCAATTATTAACCAAGTAATTATCGTCTAAATACGATTGCCATATGAAACGAACATGTTGCGCGGCAACGCAAACATCAATGAAGATAATCTTCAGCAACATGTGAGTTCCATCAGACAATTAAAAAACAACTTATTTACTGATGAAAAAGCGAATCAACACGCGTTGGCTGCTTCTGTCTGTAGGATTTGGAGCTGCACTTATTTTATGCGGGAAGCAAGTAGCTGCGCAAAACAAAAATAGTCCAAGCGTAAGTGCAATCCAGTCGAGCCAGGCCGGTGCAGTAAAAGCCTATTATTTTCATGCTACCCGTCGCTGTGCCACCTGTGAAGCTGTTGAAAGCGTTACCCGTCAGGCTTTGACCGACTATTACGGTCCTAAAGTTGCTTTCGAGTCCATTAATCGCGAAACGGACAAGAAGAACCCACTAATAAAGAAGTATCAAATCAAGGGGCAGACCTTACTGATTGTTGACGGCGATAAGGTGGTGAATTTAACAAACGACGCGTTTTTGAACGCCCGAACTAAGCCCGATAAGTTGAAAGCGAAGCTGAAAGCCACCATTGATCCGATGTTGTAAGATGGAAGCACTTCAAAATTTACTGGAAAGCTCCCAGTTTCCGCTGCTCACCGCTTTTTTGTTGGGGTTGATGACGGCAATCAGCCCGTGCCCCTTGGCAACTAATATTACCGCTATTGGCTACATCAGTAAAGATATTAGCAGCCGGCGTACGGTGTTTATGGGCGGTTTGGTTTACACGGCGGGGCGGGCCATTAGCTATACGGCACTTGGTTTGCTGCTTTATTTTGGAGCCGGTCAATTGGGTTTGGAAGGCTTCTTTCAGGACTGGGGTGAGAAATTGCTGGGGCCGCTGCTGATTGTTATCGGCTTATTTATGCTTGGCGTACTGAAATTGAGTATTTCCGGTATAAGCTGGTTGTCCGAAAAAATGGAACAAAAAGCCAACAAGGGTTTTTGGGGTGTTTTGTTGCTGGGTATCGTGTTTGCGTTGGCTTTTTGCCCGTATAGCGGCGTTCTCTACTTTGGAATGTTGATACCCATGACCATAAGCAGCCCCTCTGGTTTGCTGCTACCGCTGTCGTTTGCCATCGCCACGGGTATTCCGGTTATCATTTTTGCCTGGCTTCTTGCCTTTAGTGTGGGTTCAATCGGCAGTTTGTACAATAAAATCAAAGTCTTCGAAATCTGGTTTCGGTGCTTGGTGGCCGTGTTGTTTATCGCTGTTGGGCTTTACCAGTGCTATGCCTTATTTATTGGATAAAACGAAAACGGAAGTTCGCTCAAGGGAACTTCAACTAGAAAAAATGAAAGAACAACTGATTGCTTTGAACCGCACAACGAATGGCTGGCTGGTACCGCTGGTTTTGCTGCCTTTGTGGGTGCTGCTCTATGTCAACTTACAGCCTTTGGCCGATTTTTTAGTTGATGATTTATTGTGCTTTACGACGGAGAATCACCTCACCGAAACCCTGCGCTTTTTCATCTTCGAAGTGCCAAAAGTGATCTTGCTTTTGGTGCTGATTATCTTTGTGGTGGGAATTATCCGGAGCTATTTCAGCACCGAAAAAACCCGAAAAATGCTCGAAGGAAAGTCACTTTTTACAGGAAATGTGATGGCCGCAGCTCTTGGTGTAGTCACCCCCTTTTGCAGTTGTTCGGCCATTCCCTTGTTTCTGGGTTTTGTTGAAGCCGGCATCCCGATTGGCGCCACTTTTTCGTTTTTAATCGCCGCACCCATGATTAACGAGGTGGCGCTGGTTTTGCTGGCCGGATTGTTCGGGTGGAAGATAGCCTTGATTTATGTCGGTACCGGTTTAATCATTGCCGTTTTTTCGGGTTGGATAATCGGTAAACTGAAGCTCGAAAACTACGTGGCCGATTGGGTTTATGCCATCAAATCGGATCAGGAAGAGGAGGACGAAGAGCAATTGACTTTTTACGACCGCATTCAGAAAGGCTTTGAATCGGTTCGCGAAATTGTAGGCAAAATCTGGATTTACATTCTGCTCGGGATTGCCATTGGAGCAGGGGCGCATGGCTATGTTCCCGAAGATTTTTTTGGAAGCTTGCTCGGAAATGAACATTGGTATGGCGTTCCGCTCGCTATTGTGCTGGGAGTGCCGATGTATTCCAATGCGGCTGGCATCATCCCGATTGTGAGTGTGTTAATCGAAAAAGGGGTGTCGCTGGGGACGGCCTTGGCCTTTATGATGTCGGTGATTGCGCTTTCTCTGCCCGAAATTATTATCCTGAAGAAAGTGCTGAAGTGGCAACTTATTGTAGCCTTTGTTGGCATCGTCACCGCAGGGATTATCATTGTTGGCTTCATTTTTAATCGCGTAATGTAGTCGAACATTAAGCTTAATTATATGAAAAAGAGCGCTATTGGATTTGTCGGAGGGGGAAGAATCACCAAAATTTTCCTCCACGGCTTTCAAAACAAACAAGTCGAATTAAAGTCAGTCACGGTTTGCGAAAACAACGAAGAAAAACGGAATAGCTTGAAAACGGAGTTTCCCTCCGTTGTGACAACTGATTCAATCGCTGATTTGCGGGGGGCGGATGTTGTTTTTATCGCATTGCATCCGCCGGTTATTGGCGAGAACCTTTTGAAGTTAAGGGATATAATTGGCAACAATACGATTATTGTGTCGCTGGCTCCCAAGTTCAATATCCAAAAATTAGCCGAGCTCGCCGGTACAAACCGAATTGTGCGGATGATACCAAACGCTAGCTCAATTGTCAATCTGGGATATAACCCAATTTGTTTTAGCGAAGGAATTGACAGTTCGGAGAAGGCTTCTATTTTGGAACTTCTGGGTGACTTGGGAAATACCTTTGAGACCGAAGAACGAAAGTTGGAAGCCTATGCCATAGCATCGGCGATGTTGCCCACTTATTTTTGGTTTCAATGGAACGAGATGGAGAAAATTTCGCAGGAAATGGGATTAACAGCGCGCGAAAGTCGCGAAACGGTTTATGAAACGCTCAAAAGCTCCCTTGAATTGCTCTATCATTCAGGCTTAAACTATAGCGAGGTAATTGACTTAATTCCGGTGAAACCGATTGGTGAAGACGAAGCCCAAATCAAAGAAATTTTGAACGGAAAATTGCTCGCACTTTTCGATAAAATCAAGCCATAACAGATTCGCCAAATAATCTCTCGGTTCGTCTTTGTTGGTTTAATCCGGTTGTTGGCAATCGGTTTTGCATCGTGGGATAGGCTGAGCCAGCAAACAAAGTCCACGGGTTTGGCGCACTGGGATCGTGTTTGTTTCGCCGAAACGAAGCCTCGCACTATTTTTCGCGACTTCATTCAAGGTATTTCGTTTTCTGCGAAGGCGATGTTTCGAAGAATCAATTTGCTTTCCGGTAGGCAGCAGCAAGGCAGAATTTCATCGGCTTTCAGTCTTATCTCCGGTTGGTTCAGGTAACGAACCTTTCCGGCGATTAAATTGGTTTTACATCTGCCGCAACTTCCGCTCCGGCAATCGCCATCTATCGGGAAACCTTCATTTTCAATCGCGTGAAAAAGACTTGGTTCGTTGTCGAAATGAAAGACTTGGCCGTTTAACTCAATCGGGTGCTGGCAGGCTGTGCCGGAGTGGCTTGATACCCCAAAACTCTCGAAATGAATTTGTTGTTTCGAAATTCCGGCCTCATACAGTTGTCCACAGAGTGATTCCATCATGGACGATGAGGCACACAGGTAGTAGGAGGCTTGTGCGAATTCCCTTACTTGTTGCTGGAGCCTGTTCGAATCCACACGGCCGCGTTCGCCGTTCCAGCTCTGTTCGCTGCCGGTTAGCAGCGGTATAAAATGAAAGTTCCGGTGGATTGATGCCAACTGCCTAAACTCGGCGAAATAACAAAATTGCTGGCTTTCGCGGCACGAGTAAAACAGGTAAACCGGCGGGCAACCAGTTTTATGTTTGTGCTTGCTGACGATAAACTGAATCATTGCCCGCAATGGAGTAATCCCGATTCCTCCTGCAATAAAAACGTAGGCTCTTGCTTCGGCGTTTTGCAATATAAATTGTCCGCGGGGCCGTGAAACCCGAATTTGGCTGCCTGTTTTCAACTGGCGGTGCATCCAGCCCGATGCTTTACCTTGTTCCTCCCGTTTTATTCCTAAGGTGTAATGCTTGGGCCTGGCCGACCAGCTCGACAAGGAATAGGCCCGTTTGATCCGTTGTTTTTCATTGACCGGAATTTCCAGGTTCAAGTATTGTCCGGGTTGAAACGCGGGTAAGCGATTGGCGAAGCATCCGCTTGCTTCTAATTCCAGCAGAAAGTGTTCCTGGTCAATGTCCGTCCGCTTGCGCACGGTTAGCAGTAAGGGTTGTTGCCGCTTCTCTTCGGCATAAAGGAGGATTGACTCGCGGGTGGCCAAAATAAAAACCATCGCCATCCACGCCAGTACCAGCAGAGCCAGGATTAACCAGAATCCAATCATCTCCGTGTGGGCTGAAGGCTATTGTTGAACTGCTTTTAAGGCTTTTTTCTTTTTCCGCTGTTTTATCCACCACAGGTACAATCCCGTGAAGGTCAGGATGCAGATGCTGAAGCCTGTCATGAAAATCCATATCTTTTCAAAGGCCTTCCCAAAAAAGGCTTTTCCGGTGTGTAAATCCATGATGAACCGGTGCAGCGGAATGCTTTTTTCGCTGGCGTAGCTGGCTGAACTTTGCTCCGCCACCTCAGATTTCATCGTCTTCACTGTTTGCCATTTCGTACCGGCATTGGTGGTAACGGTGAGCATTTTGTTATCAGCCACGGCCCAATTGCCTGCTCCCGATACATCAATGTGGCGAACTTCTTTTTCAAGTAGTTTCCGGCATTCGCCGGTGGTTGGGTTCACATGGAATAATCCCTTTTTGGTACCTGCTAACACCGTTTCACCATCGCGTGCCAGGCAGTGAATTTCAAATCCGCTCAGGTCCGGGTAAACTTGGGTTCCGTTTGGCCTTACCGCGTATAAGCCGAAAGCTGTTCCCAAAAGCCGGGTTGAATCGGGGAGTAATAAGCTCGCGCGGATTTCTCCTGCTTTCTGCCCCATGTCTTTCTTTACCAGTTGCTTCGTGTAACCCGGCAACCACGACGTTGCGATTTGCGGTTCGCCGGGACGGTTTTTATACGTTCCCTCGAAGGTGATAAATACGGCCGTGAGGCCCACTATAAAAATGGGTAGGGTGAGTATCACGCCTAACCAATTATGCCATTTGCGGAACATCGAATTTATCTTCATCGCCCTATGTTCGTTTCAGTTTGTTTAAAATCGGAACTTAACTCCAGCCAGAAATAAACGCCCAACAGTCGATTCGGTTTCGGTGGTGGTCGATTTATCGGTGTATTCGGTTTTTACTTTTTCCAGGCTGTCAAATAAGTCGGCTATCCGGAAACTCAGGAAGCCGTTTTTTAAAATCTCTTTTTCCAGGCCTAAATCGATAAACCATACCGTGTTTTCCTCTTTGGTCCCCGACGATTTTGGCCCAACGACATTCGCAGCCACTTGCATTTTAATGCCAAAAGGGAGTTTGAAATCGTTAATTGCTTTTGCCGACCATTTGTACTGGTCGCTCAACGCATCGCCTTCGTAGTCGCCGCTCAGTATTTTCGATTCAAATACCGAGTAGCTCGCGTTTAATTCCCAGAATTTGAAGGGGCGGATGGTGCTCAGCAGTTCAATTCCGCTGGTACGGGCCCGTCCGGTATTATCGGGTTGTTCGGTGACAATTCCTTGGTCGTCTTCGCTCAGGGTTTTTTGAATCACATCGTGAATATCGCGGTAAAACAGGTTTGCACCGATGTTGAAGTGTTCGAAGTTTTTTAGGTAGCCTAATTCATACGCCCAGGCACGTTCGGGCATCAAATCAGGGTTTCCCTTTTTGACCGAGCTGGCATCTTTTTCTTCTTCGTAGGGGTTTAAGTCTTTTAAGCCGGGTCGGCGGATTCGTCGCCCGATGTTAAAGGTCAGGTATTGTGTTTCGTCGATATTGGCGCTTAGGTTTAAATTGGGAAGAAATAGATCATAGTTCCCTTTGCCGTCGAAATCAATGCTGGCCGTGTTCGATTTCAAATTTGTCCGTTCGTAGCGAAGTCCCGCCCGAACCCGCAAAAACTGATGGGTAAATTCATCCGTCAGGTAAAGTGCCTGGGTTGTTTCGCTCACATCAAAGTTGTCTTTGTCACTCGATGTCGATGCCCAAGTCAATGTGGTGTAGTTGAATTTATCCGTATTTACGTAGAAATCGCTGGATTCGCGTTTGCCAGCGTATCCGGATTTCAGGTGGTGGCTCCCCAGTTTGAGGTTCGAAAATCCAAGGTTCCAGTTTAATTCGTCCTTGTCCTGGTCTTCGGTTTTATTTTCCAGGCTCGGTTGCGCATTCAGCCAGTTCCCGTTTTCATCGAGGCTGTAAACTTTTTTTTCTTCGGTTTTTTTCTGAATGGCCGTCAGGTAACTGAAGCTGGTATTCAGACGCATTTTGTTGGCGAAACTATGATCCAGCAGGGCCATCACCTGGTGGTAGTCGTTCGGCTTGTATTCAGTTTTTTGTTCGTTTGTTGCCGATTTGAAGCTCCAATCGCCGCCGTATTTGGTGACGAAATTCTCCTTCGTTTTATCTTCCAATTGATAGCCATAGGTATATTCGGCGGTAAGTTTGGTTTTGGGCCGAAGGTAATAGTCAAGTCCCGTGCGGATAGAACGGTTGATGAAATCGCGATCTTCCACTTCCCGGTTCTCTTCAATTGCCGACACGGCCCCATCCTTTAAGTCCGACTTTAATTTGTCTTTGTATTTTGGAAGATTACGTTCCTGGAAGTCGAAGGCACTGTAGGCGTTTATTTTCTCCGTTTTATACGATAGGTTAATGCCTCCCGACAATCCGTCATAATTTCCGGTAAGCAGTTCAACTCCCCCTTGTAGTCCGTATTGTTTGTTCTCTTTCAGTATGATGTTCACAATCCCGTTAATCCCTTCACCTTGATACTCTGCGCCGGGAACCGATAGAATCTCGATGCGATCGATGCTGCTAGCCGGGATTTGATCTAAAACTGATTCCCGGTTATTTCCGCGAAAGCCGCTCTCTCTTCCGTTTATCAGCACCTTGGTGTAGGCGTTCCCCAGTCCCCGGTAACGGATGTCGCGGTTGTGGCCCGGGCTGCCGCCCATCGCTACCGACGGCATATTTTTCAGAATGTCGCCGGCATTTCCCCCGGTTTGAGAAATCAATTCGCTGGTTTTGTATTTAATGAAAGCTGGCTTTACTTCGCTCACTTTCGCACGGCCTGCTACAATCACTTCGGCCAGGTCGGAGTTGGTGCTTTGCATTTGAATCGCTTCCAGGTTGATGCTGAACTTCGCATCCAGTTCAATCAGCTCAGAGGCGTAGTCTTTAAAGCCGATATAGCTTATTTCAACCCGGTATTTCCCCGGTGCAATCTGGCTGAAACAAAAGTAGCCCTTGTCGTCAGTTGTTGTTCCCAATACTTCGGTGCTTCCTTCCGGATGCAGTATCACGTTGGCGTAGGCCAAAGCCTCATCATTCTGGTCAATAACATTGCCCGTGAGGGTACAATCGCCCCGGTTGATGCCAAAACTCACCAGGGTCATAAAAGTTAACAGCAGCACATAAGCAATTTTCATTCTCGTAGATTTGGTTCACCGGCAAAGCTAAGCTTCCTAAACCGACACTGAAATCCCAAGAAATGGCGAATCTGACGGCATTTGCTCGTCTGTCAGTAGGCTCCTCTCCTAACTTGTGGCTATTGGTCGGTTTTTCGATGGCGGATCAGGGCATCGGTTTATTGTTCCCAAGACGCACTGATCGAAGCGTCGTTTTTTTGCAATATGGATAGCTGTAGTGGTTGATAATTAGTAAAGTAGATAGTTTCTGGTGGCGGTGTACTGCATTTGGTATTCACAATTTAATCAAATTTTAACGTATATATACGTCCCAATAAATTAGTTTGACGTATATTCACGACATATTAAAAACTGATTGGTTATGGTACAAGCTAAAACCGAATTATTCGACGCCGGATTGAGCCGGCAGGCAAATTTGTTTAAAGCCCTGTCGCACCCCGCACGGCTCCAGATTCTGCTGTTCCTGGCTAAGGCCAACACCTGTATAAGCGGCGACATTTCCGACGACTTGCCGCTTAGCCGCACCACCGTTAACCAACACCTGAAGGAGCTAAAACGGGCTGGCTTGGTGCAGGGAACTGTTGAAGGAGTTAAGACCAATTATTGCCTCAATCCCGAGGGGATTGCTCTGCTCGACGGGCTTTTGTCCGATTTTGTCGGTTCGTTGAAACAAACCACCATTTCATGCTGCAAATAACCTTTTAAAATAGTGAAACAATGGACGTATTGATTTTATGTACAGGCAATAGCTGCCGTAGTCAGATGGCGCATGGTTTTTTACAGTCGTTCGACCCCAATATCAACGTTTGTTCGGCCGGAACCGAAGCATCGGGTAAGTTGAACGCCAAAGCAGTGAAAGCCATGGCCGAAATCGGCATCGACATCAGCGGGCACAGCTCCGATTCGGTTTCGAAATACCTTAACGAGGAATGGGATTATGTGATTACTGTTTGCGGCGGCGCCAACGAAAGTTGCCCGGCCTTTATCGGTAAAGTGAAACACCGCCTGCATATTGGCTTCGACGACCCTTCGCATGCTGTTGGTACCGACGAGTTTATCTGGAGCGAATTTGTTCGCGTGCGCGACGAAATCAAATCCCGTTTTTACCAGCTCTACCTCGACGAAATTAAACCGCAACGCTAAGCATGGAACAAACTAAAAAGCAAATCGGATTTTTTGAAAAGTACCTCACGTTGTGGGTGGCTTTGTGCATTGCTGCCGGTATTTTCATAGGAAATATTGGTGGGGAAGCAGTCGAAGCCTTGAGCCGGATGGAGATTTACAAGGTGAATATTCCCGTAGCCATTCTGGTTTGGCTCATGATTTACCCCATGATGCTGCAAGTCGATTTCTCCAGTCTCCGCCATGTGGGTAAACGTCCGAAGGGATTAATCCTGACTGTTGTGGTCAACTGGTTGATTAAACCCTTTACGATGGCATTTTTTGCCTGGATTTTCTTCACGAAAATCTATGCCGCTTTTATTCAGCCCGAGTTGGCCGGCGAGTATATGGCGGGTGCTATCCTGTTGGGAGCCGCTCCTTGCACGGCAATGGTGTTTGTTTGGAGTTACCTTACCAATGGTGACCCCAATTATACCCTGGTGCAGGTTTCCGTCAACGACCTCCTTATTTTAATTGCCTTCGTACCTATCGTGGGCTTTTTGCTCGGAATTGCCCAGGTTCAGATCCCATACGATACGCTGGTGGCCAGCGTGGTGGTGTTTGTAGTGGTTCCGCTGGTGGCGGGTTATTTCACCCACAAATTCTTGCTATCCCGGCATGGCGAGCAGTGGTTCCGCGAGCAATTTCTTCCGCGTTTCAAGCCCGTGTCGATTGTCGCGCTTCTGCTCACCTTGATTCTGCTCTTTGCCTTTCAGGGCAGTACCATCAGCCAAAACCCCTTGATAATTTTACTGATAGCCATTCCGCTGGTCATTCAAACCTACTTTATTTTCTTTATTAGCTGGTTTGGTGGAAAAAGCTTGAAGCTGCCCCATGCGATTTGCTCCCCGGCAGCGATGATTGGTGCCAGCAACTTTTTCGAGCTTGCCGTAGCTGTTGCGATTGCTTTGTTTGGGCTTCAATCACCTGCTGCCTTGGTTACGGTGGTTGGTGTTTTGGTTGAAGTACCTGTGATGCTCTCGTTGGTTGCGTTGGCCAACAAATGGCGATATTGATGGTTACTGCGGAACGAAACAATACCGTGAGGTTGTTTTGCCTGTCGGTTCAGATTCAGTCAACAAAAATTATTGGATAGCCTTTGCTGATGTGTAAATGCGACGAATAGCCAGTAAATAATACGGTTTTTATAAGAGCTAATTTTGCTGTAGAGGAGACGGCATCGTAATAAACGTTGAGAACAGGGGCCAGGATTTTGCAGGATAATACAATTCTCGTAATTTCACGAGCGCGAAACCGGGGGGGACATCGGTTTTAGTCTGAAAGAAAGCTAAAGACGACAGCGATGGCTTATATTGGGGAATAGCGGTCATTGATTCGATACGCAAGGTGTTGGTGTACAGGTGCAGTAATGCAGTCAGGTGCCATCACAAAAGAGTTGGTGCTGGCTTTCGGATTTGCAGCAAGATGTCAGATAAAAACTAACAAGACACAAAAATTTTATGCTTCGTAGCATGGGAGTTAAAACCATATTCCTAATATTGATTTGGGTGCTGCCATATGCTGTTGGCGGCTCTCCTGTGCTATTGAAAAAAAAATATGCCGATGAACTTGTTTTAGCAGTCACCGATCTTAAAGGCCCAGTCGATTCCTTATTTTCGGCCGGTTACCGAGGATTTTTATTGGGGTCGGACATCCAGTTGTCATCACTTTTTTTTACTCAGGTCAATCGTTTTTTGACCGATAATCCGTCGGAATTTCTGGTGTTTATACAGCAACAGGCCGACGTAAGACAGACCGGGCAAATTGATGCTTCGCTTCGGAATAAGCTCGTTGAAATGGACGGAACGGAGGAGGCTCTTTTGTGCGACTCCCTGTTAAAGTACGGAAAACAAGTGTTCTTTTTTCGGAAAACAGCTGAGGGCGAAGGAATCGCAGCCGAAAAATTCCTGACACATGTCCGTGTAGGGCGGCTGTTCCCGCGTTTTAGCGAACAAGTATTTGAAACGAACCCGTCCGAAAATCCGTTTACCCTGTTTCGGTTCGACCGGCAAATGGTATCCGAAGATCCCGACACCTTGCTGGTAAGCCATGATTTGCACCAAGTCGCAGTCAATTTTCTGCAAAAAACGGGTAAAATCCCGAATTTTATCGTTACCAATACGCCGGAGGAGGTTAATCGTTTGGCCAACACCATTTCGTTCACCTTACGGTTGTCAATTAAGCAAACCAATGGCAATTACCTCGATGGCGTTCGTTTTGATGGTTTCCCACTGCTCGAAACGCAGGGAATAACCCATTTATACATTGCCCACGAACGAATGGACAGTGTTTTGTACAACAAGGGTTTTTATACCATTGTTCCTCAAAAGGACGGATATCGGTTTGTTCCCGAAATATTTACATTCAATTCCAATAACTTTAACCTGCACAAGACCATATTGGCTACGGAACTTGGCGTTACAACCTCGTTGCTTTTTTACCTTCCGTTAAACCGCAAGGTGGGTTTTGATTCTGATTTTCAAAACAATATCGTTTATTCGAAGGTTGATTATGCCGAAGAAGGGGAACGTAATTTTCCGGCAAGTTTCGATGGAAAAGAGAATTGCCTGTATTTTAATTTTCGGGAAGAAGAGCCCGCAATAACTTCCTTCTCGGTTTGCTGCTGGGTAAAACCGGAAAACGTAAACGGCAACTTTCCTATCTTCTCTAAAATTGGAAGTTACTGCCTGAAAATACGGGAAGGGGTACTTTGTTTTACTGCAGTTGATGTGACTGACGACCGCAGCGAAAAATCAATTGTTAAAACCGGTGTTTGGCAGCATATTGCTTTTGTATATGAGAAAGGAAAGCAAATGCGGTTTTTTGTCGATGGCGTTCTTACGGATGTGCGCCCGGCGCTGGATTATAAAGTACACGATGGCAATTTTGCATTGGGTACCGACCAGTGGAACGAATTTTTTAGTGGAAAAATAACCGAACTGGCCATGTGGTCGCGTGCAGTTGGCGAAGAAGAAATCCAGGGAATTTACGAGAGTGGGATCAATTTAGGCAGTATGGCTTTTCCGTGGAAACGGTATTGGATACCGGCCGTTTTGTTGCTGGTGCTCTTGGCAGTTGTGCTATTGTTGTTGCGTTATAAGCGGGGTGGTAAAAACAAGCAAGTGGCCGTAGTTCTTCCCGAACTTGTACAAATGGCAGTTTCCGATAGTTCGGAAAGGAAGAAGCTAGTACACTGTTTCGGAAATTTTGCAGTGTACGACAGTGACGGCAAAAACAGGTTGGAAAGCCTGTCTGCTAAAAAAAGTTCATTTCTGCTTGTTTTAATTTATTATACTTTAAAAGAAGGCGGAATTTCGTCGAACGCACTAACCGATAACTTCTGGCCGGGCTATTCACCCGAGCGATCGAAAAACGTAAGGGGAACCTATGTGCAGGAACTGCGATCGATTTTCCCGCCCGAAATACTTACGGTAGTGCACAACCGTAAAAAATGGTCGGTTTGTTTTGGCGACGGGGTGGAGTGCGATTTGGCGCAGTGGTTTAAGTTGGCAGGCTTGTTGAAACAAAGTGGCGGGAAGCCACCGGTAGAAGCATATGAACTTTTTGAACGGATAGCAGGCAAGGGCGCTTTTGCCGAAAACATCAGCAACGAATTTGTTGATACCATCAAACAAGAAGTAAACGATCAGTCAATCAGTATTCTGGAGCAATTTTTGGATGTTTGCGGTCCGTTGTTCGAGCCAGCCAAAAAGCTGGATATAATTAATACCTTGATGAAAATTGATCCGGTTGATGAAACAATGTTCCTTCAAAAAATTGAATTGCTGAGAAATACAGGCTCCCAAAACGATGCTTTCAAATGCTACCAGCAGTTTGCAAAAAATTGGGAAAAATATTACGGCGAAGCCTATCGGAAGGATTTTGAATGGTTGAAATAAACAACGCGGCATTTTATTTTCGATTTTTTATCGTTTTCTAGTTGTCTTACCCCTTTTCTTATCCCTTTTCTTACCCCTACGTGAAATACTTTCACAGCAAAACCTGGTTAAGAATATGTTATGAAAAAACTACTTATTGTTAGTATTCTTTTTTTGAGTACATCCATGTTATGGGCTCAAAAGCAAATCTCAGGGAACGTTACTTCTAAAACTGAAGTTATTCCCGGAGTAGCTGTTGTCGTAAAAGGAACAAGTATTGGCGTCATTACCGATATCGACGGCAATTACAAAATTAACGTTCCTGGTAGCGACAATACCCTTATTTTTTCCTTTATGGGGAAAAAAAGTAAAGAAGTTGCCGTAGGTAACCAATCGGTTATCAACGTTGATTTGGAAGATGACGACTATGCGATTGACGAAGTTGTGGCTATCGGCTATGGCGTGGTCAAAAAATCGGATTTAACAGGTTCGGTGTCTCGCGTTACAACCAAGGACTTGGAACAGCGTAGCGTTGGTTCTACTGAACAATTGCTGCAGGGTGCAACTCCGGGTGTGCAGGTTACTACTACGGGCGGTGCGCCGGGAGCCGATGTAAATGTGACCATCCGTGGTGGAAACTCGTTGAACGCATCCAACGCACCATTGTATATTATTGATGGTGTTGAGATGAACTCGTCCAGTGCATTCTATTCCTCAACAGAATCATCGGGCAGCACTCCGGCCCCAAGCCCCCTGTCAATGATTAACCCCAACGACATTGAATCGTTCGACGTGTTGAAAGACGCTTCGGCAACAGCAATTTACGGGTCGCGAGGTGCAAATGGGGTAATTATTATTACCACCAAAAAGGGGAAAATCGGGACCAGTACCATTCAACTTAGTGTGAGTCAGTCGGTTTCGGATCTATTGAAAAAGATTGATGTCATCAATTCGAAAGATTATGCCCTGCTACGGGATGAGGCAGCGGTAAATAGTGGGGTAGCTACGATTTACGGAGACCCGTCAGAACCATCGTCGTATGATATTTACACCAAGAACGTAAACTGGCAGGACCAGATGTACCGCACGGCTATCGGACGCGACATTAACCTGTCGATACGCGGGGGAAAAAATGGGGTGAACTACTCTTTTTCGGGTAACTATAACGATACTGAAGGGGTAATTATCAACTCGGATCAGCGGCGGATTTCATTGCGCAGCAACGTAAAAGTAGAGGCTACCAAGTTTTTGGAAATTGGCGCCGATACTTACTTCAGCAACACCATGTCCAACATTGTTCCCTACTCAAATAAGGGAATTAACGGGTTTTTCTCTCCAATTATGATGGCGGTTCAATTCAGGCCATACGACAGTGCATGGGACGAAGACTTCGATGTCAACCTGGACGATTTGATTAACGATGGTTCAGCACCCTACAACCCAATTACCCAAATCCGGAATACGATTGACGAGCAACGTCTGAACTTTGCCCAATCGAACCTCTATGGCAACATTAAGCTGGCCAAATGGTTGAGTTTTAAAAGCAGTTTTGGCTTCAATTACTCTAATGCTTTGAGAAACTCGTTCTGGGGAAGAGGTACACAGCAAGGTGATTTTCAGAACAATATCGTGGCTCGTGGCGACAAGGAAAATTTTGACTACCTGAATGAAAATACCTTGTCGTACGATTTTACGCTAAACGAAAAGCATCGCATTTCAGGCGTTTTGGGCGAATCGGCCCACAAATGGATATACCGGAGTTTATCGAACAGGGCTTCGGGGTTTGACGTTCCGTCGCTTGGCTACGAAAGTTTTAAAAACGCAGCGGTTGTGGGAGTGCCTGATGCTTTGCATTTGGAGTGGGGTTTACTTTCCTTCTTCGGACGGTTGAACTATACCTACGACGACAAATACTTATTCACCTTTAATGGCCGTTACGATGCGTCGTCGCATTTTGCCAAGGGTAACAAATGGGGCTTTTTCCCATCGGCCGCTTTTGCATGGAAGATTAAAAACGAAAATTTCATGAGCGAAGCGAAAAAGATTTCGGATTTGAAACTTCGCTTGAGTTATGGCGCCAGCGGTAGCCAGGCAATCGATCCGCTTTCAATTATCCCTTTGTTGGAAACAGGGTCGCGTTACCCGGTTAGCAACACCTTCGCGCCCGGGGTTATTTCGTTGCCGTTTCTTTATAACAACAAATTAAGCTGGGAAACAACTTACCAGGCAAACATCGGGGTCGATTTTGGCATGTTTAATAACCGCCTGACCTTAACTGCTGATTACTATCAGAAAAGTACAAAGGATCTTTTGTTGAACAAAGATCTTCCGGTTACCAGTGGCTTCCCTAGCGGAACAATTATTAACGGAGGTGAGGTACAAAACCGGGGTTGGGAATTGCAAATTGGCGGCGACATTATTCGTAAGCAGGACATGCGCTTGAATGCAAGCGTATCGTTGTCGCAAAACAGGTCGAAAGTAAAATACCTGGATGGAGATGATTATATCTACGGTTCTGCCATTAGTGGTATTGATGGTGGCTATCCCAGTATTTCGTACCTGAACGGAACTGTTGGTTTATTTTATGGCTACCAAACAAACGGTATCTATCAAACCGCAGCTGATGCTGTTGATGCCCCTACAAAATCGGGCGTAGCACCTGGGGCTGGCGACATTATTTACGTTGACCAGGCCACAGTGGCCACTACCGCCGACGATGGTACAGTTACCTGGTCGGGCGACGGTGAAATTAACGACGACGACCGAGTGGTGATTGGGAACCCCGAGCCGGACTTGATTTTTGGTTTCAACCTGAATTTTGACTATAAAAACTTTGGCTTGGGTATGATTTTTAACGGAACCTTGGGTAACGATGTACTGAACCTGAACCGCATGGTGTGGGAAGGGATGAATATTTGGGACGGCCGTTACAGCCAAACCCAAGCTGCGTTTGACGGCCGTTGGGTTGACGAAAGTACACCGGCCACCTACGCAAAACCAAGTATGAAAACCGTTAATCCCGATTATTTAGATCGTTATGTTGAAGACGGTTCCTTCCTGCGCATGCAAAGTATCTCCTTGTCGTACGACTGGAAACCCAAAGGAAAATCGATTATTAGCTCGGTAAAACCCTATTTTTCAGCATCAAACTTATTTGTTATCACAAATTATTCAGGTTACGATCCCGAGATACGCGGTGTAAGCACAGCTTTATCGCCTGGTATCGATTTGGGTGCTTATCCGATTCCCCGCACCTTCAAATTCGGTGTTAACCTAACCTTAAAATAATTCGCCATGTATAAAAAATTCATACTATACCTGTTACTCGTTTCTTTGGTTTCGTGTAACGATTTGTTGGAAGAAAAATCTTATTCTTCACTTACCGTCGATTCATTTTACAACAATGCCACCGAGGGAAACCAAGCAGTGGTGGGAATCTATTCGATGTTGACAATCCCAAACTATTATAAAAGGGCTTTAACCCATATCACGGGGTTTACCAGCGACGAAAGTTACCACCCAGGTGCTGCATTTGCCCCGTTTGATAATAATGATTTGGTCCCAACAAACTCGGTAGTGACCGATTTGTGGAATGCCATTTTTAACCTTCACGGAAGGGCAAACTTTGCTGTTAAAGCCATCGAAAATTCCGAAGGTATAAGCGATGATGATAAACCGTTGATGCTGGCACGTATCCGTTTTGTCCGCGCGCTTAACTTGTACAACGCCGTGCGTTTTTGGGGCGATATTCCATTGGTTAAAGAATACAGTGTTGACGAAGATACCTGGTACCCGGCCCGCACACCAAAGGCCGAAGTGTATGCCTATATTGAAGAAGATTTGAAATATTGTGCAGAAATACTGCCGGTTACCGAAACCAACTATGGCTACCCAACACAAGGTGCTGCTTTAGGTTTACTAGGTAAAGTTTACATGTCGGAAGAGAAATGGGACGATGCCAAAACTGTGATTGATGAGGTAATTGCATTGAAAGTATATGCTTTATTGGATACCTATGACGAAGTATTTGATATTGCCAAAGAAAATAATAAAGAGGAAATCTTCGCCATTCAATTTAAAAAAGACGATGCCGTTGCGGCCGAGAACTCGCTGGGAAGCTTGCTCCCCTTCTGGTACCTTCCGGCCTTTAATACACTTGGCTATACCGCTAATCCCGATCATCCCAAAGGACAGATGCGCGTGGAACATGCTACTTACGACCGTTATACCACCGGTGACTATAAAAGCGATAATAGAAACCTGATTTTTATTACCCAATATGTCAACTCGAACTCGGCTACTGGTGCGTTAGTTAAGCGGTATCCTTTAAATAAAGCAGTTGCAGCACAGGGGCCAGCGGTAAGTAAGTACAAAGACCCTACAAACAACAACGACCGCAACTACGACAACAACCTGTACATACTCCGGTATGCCGATATTTTGTTGATGAAAGCGGAAGTGGAAAATGAAATCAACGATGGTCCGACAGATGCTGCCTATGCGGCTTTTAACGAGGTTCGGACACGTTCGAATGCAGTTAGCTTAGCTACGGGTTTGTCTCAGGATGAATTTCGCGATGCCGTATCCAGCGAGCGGGGTATCGAACTTTATGGCGAGTCGCAACGCTGGTTCGACCAAACCCGCATGAAGCGCAGCAATGGCGATTCGTACTATAAATATTGGAAAAATGCCGTCAATATTGCTGCTTACACCAAATTCAACGAAAGCCAATGGACGGTTTATTATTCAAAAATGGAACTGATGCCTATCCCCACTTCGGAGATGGCCATCAACCCAAATATTACAGTGGCCGATCAGAATCCAGGCTATTGATGAGAAAAGGTAGATGATGGGGGCGCTGTGCTGGTGCCCCTATCAATCTTTTCATAAATTTAGCTGCTTGATTGGGTACATACTGCACAAGTAATAGCATAAGATGTATCCGGTCGATAAACTTGCGTAACCCGGGTACGAAAACTATCGTGAAGGGATGAGGCTTTTATTTAACTAATTCAAATGCAATGAACTTTTCAACAATCAGTTTCCTTAGCTTACTGGCACTGTCAATTCTCAGTACAACAGTTACCGGGCAAAAGCCAGGAGGAAGTGAACCTAAACCGAACATTATTTTTATCCTTGCCGACGACATTGGCTACGGCGATATCAAAGCGCTGAATACCAAGAGCAAGATTGCTACCCCGCAACTTGATCGCCTGGCATCGGAGGGCATTTCGTTTTTGGATGCACATTCAAATTCGGCAGTTTGCACACCAACCCGTTACGGCATTTTAACCGGACGTTATTGCTACCGCTCGGAATTGAAGCAGGGCGTTCTTTTTGGCTATTCGCCGGCACTTATTGAAGAAGGTCGCACAACGCTCGCGTCGTTCCTGGATAAACAAGGCTACCAAACAGCCTGTATCGGAAAGTGGCACCTGGGGCTGGGATGGCAAAAGAAAGAAAAGGACAAACCTCTTTTTGTTCAAAAAGAAAACTGGGTGACCGAACCCAGCACAAATTGCGACTATACCAAACCGGTTACAGCAGGGCCAAACTCAGTAGGATTTGAATATTCATACATTCTTCCGGGCTCGCTGGATATGGCCCCGTATGTTTATTTGGAAAACCAAAAAGTAACCGCTCCGGTAACACAACAACTGGCTGGTGTAAACACCGAACGGGGTGTGTTTTACCGCGAAGGTGAAATGGCTGCCGGCTTCGACATTAATAACACGCTCGATCATTTTACCGACAAGGCAGTTGAATATATTGGCAAAGCAGCCAACCAGGACAGGCCTTTCTTCCTATATTTTGCACTAACTGCACCTCATACGCCCTGGCTTCCTGCCGAGAAATACCAGGGTAAATCGGGAGCGGGCCGTTACGGCGATTTTGTGATGCAGGTTGACGACGAAGTAAACCGCATTGTTGAAGCAACCGAAAAAGCAGGCATCAGCGATAATACAATTATTGTATTCACAAGCGATAATGCTTCCGATTGGCGTGTAACTGACATTGAAGAATGGAAACACCACGCCAATTACATCTATGCCGGGCGTAAATCCGATGCGTGGGATGGCGGACATCATATCCCGTTTATTGTGAAATGGCCGGCTCGAATCAAACCCGGAAGTCAATCAAAAGAAGTGATCTGTACTACGGACTGGATGGCTACTTGTGCTAATATTCTGAATGTTTCACTCGGAAATAACGAAGGTGAAGATAGTTACAGTTTTCTACCTGCATTATTGGGTAAAGAGAAGAAGAATACAGATCGGGCTCCGGTTATCCACCATTCTATTCAAGGAAAGTTTGCTATCCGCAAAGGCGATTGGAAATACATTGACTGTCGCGGCTCGGGTGGCTGGACAAGCCCCGGAGAAGAAACAGACCCGCTGGGACAACTGTACAACATGAAGGCTGACCCGGAAGAACAGCATAATTTGTACCTGAAGAACCCGAAAAAAGTAGAAGAGCTGAAAAAGGAACTCGGCAAATACGAAACAACAAGTAGTGTGCAATTGAAAACAAGATAATCACTCGGTTGAGTTCGGTGATCATGCACATTCAAACTAAATTAATAATGAAGAGGTTATTGAATTTGATATTGGTTTATTCATGCCTGGCTGTTACGTTTAGCTCGTTTGAACTAGGTGCCCAGCCGGCATTAGTGAACCATACAACCGAAGGCGAAACTTACCAGCAACCCGAATGGTTTAATTCGCAAAGGGTACAGCTGCATTCGCGGGTTTCGACAGGGTTTTACAAAAATCCCGACGATTCCATATTCGGTCACTGGGCCGAAAAAGTTGTCCGGAAACTGGGCGCCAATACCTTTACCCGCCACATTAAAACCGACGAAGGGCCCAACCACTGGAAAAGTGAGTGGGGCGCCTGGACCAGTTTGGCCAACACGCGCAATATTGTAAAAGAAGCGGTAGAGGAAGCCCACCGGAACAATTGCCGGATGATTGGCTACTACAACCACTACACCGATGCCTATTTGCGCGATAATTATCCCGCCTATGTATGTAAGGACCCCGAAGGAAACCCTGTTGTGAAGCAAGGAAGGGGTACTCAGGTGTGCTACAACTCGCCAGCGCTGGACAGCATTCAGATCCGTTTGGTCGAGTTTGCCCAAATGGGTGGCGACGGCATTTATTTCGATGAGGTGCATATGCCCCGCGAAGGCTGCTGGTGCAGCTATTGTCGCGAAAAGTTTAAATCCCTTACCGGGAAAGAAGCACCTGAATCTATTGACATCCATAGCGACTTATATAAGGAGTACCAGAATTTCAATAACCAATCGGTGGTGGAGGGTTTTGACCAATGGCGCCAGGCGCTTAAAGCCGTGAACCCTGAATTTGTGTTGTTAATCGGCTCCAATACCCTACCTAAGTTAGTTGACAGGCACTTGAATACCGATTTGTACCAATTGGCCGATGCTCACAAAACGGAACCGGAAATTCCGATGCGTACCCTGAGGTTGGTACCTAAAGGGATTGCAGCACCCAATGCGGAACTATGGCGCGGCTTGAGTTACACTTTTTCGCGCGACATTGCGGATGGCCGACCGGCACACTATTGGATACACGGCATGAACAACGCGCCCGTGGAGCAGGCCGAAGCCATTACAGCCGGCATCATATCGTTTGGGAACATCGCCAACCTGGATCTGTATGAGCCGCTCGCACCCGATAGGAACATGAAGGCAGCTGTGGACTACGGGAACCGGGTGTCGCCGGCATTCGCGGGCACCAAGCCTTTGCCGTGGCTCTTGATTTACTTCGACGAGAAGGCGCTGGAGAAGCACCTGGGTACTGAGGCTGACGGATGGATCAACTTTTTGTCGCCTTTTTACGGAGCCTATGCCCTTGCTCAGACACAGCATTTGCCGGTGGGCGTAATTAGCCGCTCGCAATTGGAGCAAGGCTTCTTTCAAGGAGCCAAAGTGCTGTTTCTGGCCAATTCCAATTATTTGACTGAGGGCATGAAACAGCAAATTGATGCCTTCAAACAACAGGGGGGTACCGTCATTGCCCAACAAGCCAATTGGAAATGGCATTTAGGAGGAGCAGAGGAAGCGCAAGCCGGAAAAGAGCTGTCCGCACTTTTCGCAAAAGCAGCTTCGGCACCGGTACTTAGTACCACCAACGGATCCGGTTTTTATTACGTCAATTATTTCATAAAACAACAATCCGATACCACCCGCTATCTGGCTTCGTACAGCAATAGTTTGGAGTGGATTGTCATAGGGGCTAAAACAAAGCAGGAGGGAGCCGAGCGTGCTGCTTTGACGAAGAAGCCGAACCCGGTTTCCAAAGCTGTGCTGCACGTGAACAGAACGGACAAACCCGTGCTGGTTCGCGATGTTGTAACTGGTAAGACTTTGCCATACGTCCTAAAGAAAGGGGTATTGAAACTTGATGTACCCCAATTTCAGAATGCCGCGCTGATAGAGTTGGTTTATAAGAGCAAACCAGAGAAGCGCTAGCTACTCCTCTCGGTTTGCAGAGGATGGGCTCCCTGTTCGAAAAAACAGGGCTTGCCACAATCTGTTGACAGCTTGATGCTTATCGGTTTTTTTGCCAAGCGGGCAGCAGTGATGTGTACTTAATCTGTAACGAACAAATTGTACCGCACAAGAACTAGGCAGGTACGAGCTATGCAATTTTTGTTTTTAATTAACAATAATAAATAATTCATGAAAAATATTGCTATCTTCTTAGTTTTTACGATGGTAATGGCCTGTTCCAGGCCGCAGGCCCCAAAGCAAGCGCTGGATTTTGAGAAAATGATTCAGCCGGTCTCCAAAAGCTCTGTGTTAAAGTCAGACGATTATTGGATTTGGGGCGCGTCCATGGTTCGCACCGATGACGATACCTGCCACTTGTTTTTTAGCCGCTGGCCCAAGTCGGATCCATTCAACTCGTGGGTGCTGAAATCGGAAATCGCCTACGCTACAGCGCCCAATCCAGAAGGGCCTTACAGCGTAAAAGGGGCGGTATTGAAGGGGCGCGGAGCCGGCCATTGGGATGCCTTAAATGCCCATAACCCGCACATTAAGAAGTTTGGCGACAAGTATTACCTGTATTTTGTTTCGCAGGATAGCCGCGATTTCGGCATGGGCGAATGGCAGAATGCCATCTTTTCGCAACGCATCGGCGTGGCCGTGGCCGACTCGCCCACAGGTCCCTGGACCATTAGTGAAACTCCGCTTATTGACATACAGGAGGGAAAAGCAGCCCACGGCTACGTAACCAACCCCTCGGTGTGCCAAGGCCGCGATGGAACTTACCTGATGATATTTAAATCGAGACCCGAAAACTGGGCGCAGATTGAAGGTTTCACCTCCGTGCAATGCGTTGCCACGGCACCCGCACCCGATGGTCCCTTTACCATCGCTGCCGAGCCTATTTTGAGCGAGGCAACGGCCGAGGATCCCTTTCTGTGGTTTCAAGACAGCACCTATTATGCCATTGTTGACGACCAGTATGGCGACTACATTGGCTACCATGGTCTCGCCTTGTTCCAGTCGGCTGACGGCATTAACTGGAAGGCGTCTGAACACCCGGTGGTGTCGAAGGTACAAATTGCCTGGGACGACAGCACCATTACCAAGCTAAACCACCTGGAACGGCCTCAATTGTGGTTTGACAAGGACGGCAGACCCGCTATGCTGTTTTGTGCTGCACAGGAATTAGGCCCCGACAGTGTGCTGCGAAGCTACAACGTGCACATTAAACTCAAGAGTAACGAAACAAAATAAGCATCAAATATGACCCGATTTTCAAAAATAGTCAGTGTGGTGGCCGGAGCAATGGCTCTGGGTACAGCCGCTTTTGCCCAGGTTACCGTGGGCATTGCCGAAGAGAAGGCCGGTCCCTTTAGTTATTACTCCCGCTCGCTCGATCAGTTGGGCTTTAAAGATTGCCCCGAGGCCATGGGCCTTACCGATGGCGGTATTTTTTCGAATGCCTTTTACGCCGTCGAGTTTTTGTATGGAGAACAACTGAAGCCGGCGACCAAGCGTGTTGTTGAACTCACGAACGACTACATTCCGGTAATTGGCTACACCCTGAATGAAAACGAGCTGGTTTGGAAACTCGAGGCCTACTCGGTACCCGCCGGTTTTAAACCCGAAAACGATTTAATTAGCTATGTGCGCTGGACCGTGACCAACAAAGGGAAGAAGGCACAAAGCTCGCAGAT
>JBKEAN010000202.1:0-18705 GCA_047972415.1 Mangrovibacterium sp. | reverse complement strand
GCTCTCGTAACTCCGGACAAAGAAGCCGAAGCCCGCGAAGCTGGTGCAGACTACGTTGGTTTGGACGACATGATCGACAAAATCAAAGGTGGTTGGACTGACTTTGACGTTGTGATTACACAACCGCCAGTAATGGGTAAGATTGGCCCGCTGGGACGTGTTCTTGGTCCAAGAGGCTTGATGCCGAATCCAAAAAGCGGAACCGTGACTATGGAAGTTGGCAAAGCAATCAACGAAGTGAAACAAGGTAAGATTGATTTTAAAGTAGATAAATTCGGTATCGTGCATACCTCTATCGGTAAAGTTTCTTTCGATCCTCAAAAAATCGAAGAAAACGCACGCGAGTTTATGAACACCATTATCAAACTGAAACCTACCGCTGCTAAAGGTACCTACGTGAAAAGCGTATACATTTCAAGTACCATGAGTCCTGGAATTCAAGTTGAACCTAAGTCGGTTATTGACTAGTAAAGAATTGTAGAGATGAAAAAATCAGAGAAATTAGATATCATTGATAATCTGACGCAAGAGATCAATTCTTACAGCCACTTTTATCTGGCCGACGTAGCCACTTTGAATGCTGAAGACACAAGCAATTTAAGACGCCAATGTTACAGCCGCGAAATTAAATTGGTTGTTGTAAAAAATACCCTCTTGCGTAAAGCACTCGAAAATTCTGAAAAGAATGCCGAAGAGCTTTACACAGTGCTGAAAGGCAATACGTCGATCATGTTCAGCGAATCAGGTAACGAACCTGCAAAATTGATTAAAGAATTCAGCAAAAAGCACAAAAAACCCGTATTAAAGGGTGCTTATGTTGAAGAATCAGTTTACGTAGGTGAGAACCAGCTGGAAGCATTGATCAACATCAAATCTAAGAATGAACTGTTGGGTGAACTTATCGGGTTGTTACAATCTCCAATCAAAACAGTATTGGGCCAATTGCAATCCGGTGGCAACACCATCCACGGTATCCTTAAGACACTTTCCGAAAAAGAATAATTTTAGTTACAATTTTATTGCATAAAAATTTAAGAAAAATGGCAGATTTAAAAGTACTTGCAGAAGAGTTAGTAAACTTGACTGTGAAAGAAGTGAATGAATTAGCTGACATTTTAAAAACAGTATACGGTATTGAACCTGCTGCTGCTGCTGTAGCTGTTGCTGCTGCTCCTGCTGCTGCCGAAGCTGCTGAAGAAGCTGTTCAAACCGAGTTTGATGTAATCCTGAAATCAGCAGGACAATCGAAACTGGCTGTTGTAAAATTAGTTAAAGAACTAACAGGTTTAGGTCTTAAAGAAGCTAAAGAAGTAGTTGACGCCGCACCAAAAGCGATCAAAGAAAAAGTTTCAAAAGACGAAGCTGAAGCATTGAAAGCTCAATTGACAGAAGCTGGAGCTGAAGTTGAACTTAAATAAGAAACTGAAGGCCTAAATTAAGGTCTGGATGGTTTAGAGTCCCACGTATGTGGGATTCTAAGCCTTTTTGCATATAAAGATTTTAAGTTCACTTAATTTAGTTGATACATGTCATTAAACGTTGAAAACCAGAGGATTAGTTTCTCTTCTACAAAAACAGTATTTGATTATCCTGATTTCCTCGAAGTTCAGATTAAGTCTTTCAAAGAGTTTTTTCAGATGGCAACAACACCTGAAAATCGTAAAAGTGAAGGCTTATTCAAGGTATTCGAAGAAAACTTCCCGATCACAGATACACGAAATAATTTCGTTCTAGAATTTATCGACTATCAGGTTGATCCTCCTCGTTATTCCATCGAAGAATGTATTGAGCGAGGACTGACTTTCAGTGTTCCGGTGAAGGCCAAACTTAAGCTGTATTGTACCGATCCGGAACACGAAGATTTTGACACCGTGGTTCAGGATGTATATCTGGGAACAGTGCCGTACATGACCGACAAAGGAACCTTTGTTATCAACGGCGCCGAACGTGTAGTCGTATCTCAGCTGCACCGTTCTCCTGGGGTTTTCTTTGGCCAAAGTGTACACGCCAACGGTACCAAACTGTACTCAGCACGTATCATCCCTTTCAAAGGATCGTGGATTGAGTTTGCTACCGACATCAACAGTGTCATGTATGCCTACATCGACCGTAAAAAGAAATTACCTGTAACAACCCTGTTACGGGCCATTGGCTACGAAGGTGATAAAGACATCCTGGAAATCTTCGGCCTTGCCGACGAAATTAAAGTTTCCAAAACCGGGTTGCAAAAAGTGGTTGGCCGCAAATTGGCCGCCCGTGTTTTAAAAACCTGGGTTGAAGACTTCGTTGACGAGGATACCGGCGAAGTTGTATCAATCGAGCGTAACGAAGTTTTGATCGACCGAGAAACAGTTATCGAAAAAGACCATATCGATGAAATTGTTGACTCGGGCGCAAAAACCATCTTGCTGCACAAAGAAGATCACAACTTACAGGATTTTGCTATTATATACAATACACTTCAAAAAGACCCGTGTAACTCGGAGAAAGAAGCCGTATTGCACATCTATCGTCAGTTGCGTAACGCAGAACCGCCCGACGAGGCTACTGCCCGCGACGTGATTGATAAATTGTTCTTCTCGGAGAAACGTTACGATCTTGGCGGAGTGGGACGTTACCGTATCAACAAAAAGTTGGGACTTGACATTGAAATGAATGTTACAGTTCTGACAAAAGAAGATATCATTGAAATTATCAAATACTTGATCAAGCTGGTTAACTCAAAAACCGATGTTGACGATATTGACCACTTGAGCAACCGTCGTGTCCGTACCGTTGGCGAACAAATGTACCAGCAGTTTGGTGTTGGTTTAGCCCGTATGGCACGTACAATCCGCGAGCGGATGAACGTTCGCGACAACGAAGTGTTTACCCCGATTGATTTGATCAACTCGAAAACACTGTCGTCTGTCATCAACTCGTTCTTCGGAACAAACGCCTTGTCGCAGTTCATGGATCAAACCAACCCGCTGGCCGAATTGACACACAAACGGCGTATGTCGGCCTTGGGGCCAGGTGGTCTGTCGCGCGAGCGTGCCGGTTTCGAGGTGCGCGACGTACACTACACACACTACGGGCGTTTGTGCCCGATTGAAACACCGGAAGGCCCGAACATCGGGTTGATTTCATCGTTGTGTGTATTCGCAAAGGTTACCGATCTTGGTTTTATCTCCACGCCCTACCGCAAGGTCGAAGAAGGCCGGGTTGACTTGTCCGACGAGGGCATTGTCCACCTCACAGCCGAGGAGGAAGAAGGAAAAGTAATTGCCCAGGCAAATGCCCCAATTGGCGACGATGGGTTCTTTGTTAACCAGCGGGTAAAAGCCCGTTTGGAAGGCGACTATCCTTTGGTTGATAAAGAAGAAGTTCAGCTGATGGACGTAGGTCCGAACCAAATTGCATCGGTTGCAGCATCGTTGATTACCTTCCTGGAACACGATGATGCGAACCGCGCTTTGATGGGCTCTAACATGATGCGCCAAGCGGTTCCACTGCTTCGTCCCGAAGCGCCGATTGTTGGTACCGGGCTGGAAGGTTCTGCCGCATGTGATTCTCGAGTGATGGTTTCTGCCGAAGGCGAAGGTATTATTGAGTATGTTGATGCCGACGAAATTATTGTCCGTTACGATATGACAGACGATGAAAAATACGTCAGCTTCGACACCGATTTGAAAAGCTATAAAGTTCAGAAATATCAAAAAACCAACCAGGGAACCGTTATCGACCTGAAACCGATTGTGGTGAAAGGGCAGCGGGTAAGCAAGGGCCAGGTAATGACCGAAGGTTATGCAACCCAGGGTGGCGAATTGGCATTAGGACGCAACTTGCGTGTGGCTTTTATGCCTTGGCAAGGATATAACTACGAGGATGCTATCGTGATTTCGGAACGCGTAGTGCGCGAAGACGTTTTCACTTCTATCCACGTTGACGAATACGCACTGGAAGTTCGCGATACCAAACGCGGTGTTGAAGAATTTACTTCGGATATTCCGAACGTGAGCGAAGAAGCAACCCGCAACTTGGACGAAAACGGTTTGATCCGCATTGGCGCCGTTGTAAAACCAGGCGATATTCTGATTGGTAAAATTACACCCAAAGGCGAATCCGATCCCTCGCCCGAAGAAAAACTGTTGCGTGCCATCTTTGGCGATAAAGCAGGCGATGTGAAAGATGCTTCGCTGAAAGCGTCCCCGTCGTTGAATGGTGTTGTTATCGATAAAAAGTTATTTTCCCGCGTTGTTAAAGATAAGAAGGGCAAAATGGCAACCAAGCCGTTGCTGGATCAAATTGACGAAGAGTTTGACCGTCAAATCAGCGCTTTGCGTGCCCGTTTGGAAGACAAGCTATTCAACCTGGTGAACGGTAAAACCAGCCAGGGAGTGAAAGATTACTACGGAGGCGATTTGATTGCCAAAGGAGCAAAATTCACCCTGAAACAATTGCAGGAAATCGATTATCTGACGGTGAACCCCGGAAAGTGGACCACCGATAAAGAGAAAAACGACATGATTTATGCCCTGATTCTGAACTACATTCAGAAGTATAAAGAGCATGAAGCAGTTGCACGCCGCAAACGTTACAATGTAACCATCGGTGATGAACTTCCGGCAGGCATCATTCAATTGGCAAAAGTTTACATTGCTAAAAAACGTAAGTTGCAAATTGGTGATAAAATGGCAGGCCGTCACGGAAACAAAGGTATCGTTTCGCGTATTGTTCGCGACGAGGATATGCCGTTCCTGGCCGACGGAACCTCGGTTGACATTGTGCTGAACCCACTTGGCGTACCTTCGCGTATGAACTTGGGACAGATTTACGAAACCGTATTGGGTTGGGCTGGTAAAGAGTTGGGCCTGAAATTCGCAACCCCGATTTTCGACGGTGCCAGTTTGGACGAAGTTACAGCGTATACCGATAAGGCTGGTGTACCCGCTTTTGGTAAAACTTACCTTCGCGACGGCGAAACCGGCGAACCATTTGACCAGCCTGCAACGGTAGGTGTTATCTACATGCTGAAACTTGGGCACATGGTTGAAGACAAAATGCACGCCCGTTCTATTGGCCCGTATTCGTTGATTACACAACAGCCGTTGGGAGGTAAAGCCCAGTTTGGTGGTCAGCGTTTTGGAGAAATGGAAGTTTGGGCACTTGAGGCATTCGGTGCTTCGCATATCCTTCAGGAAATCCTGACTGTGAAGTCGGATGACGTTCTAGGCCGTGCAAAAGCTTACGAAGCTATCGTGAAAGGTGAGCCAATGCCTCAGCCCGGTATTCCCGAGTCGCTCAACGTATTGCTACACGAATTGCGTGGCTTGGGCTTGAGCGTTACGTTGGATTGATAACAGCGGAATTGTTGTATTCCTAAAAGTTAATTTGAAAAAAAGACATCGACAATATGGCTTTCAGAAAAGACAATAAAGTAAAAAGCAGTTTTTCCAAGATTGCAATCAGCCTTGCATCGCCAGAAGAAGTTCTCGAACGTTCTCACGGTGAAGTCCTGAAGCCGGAAACCATCAACTACAGAACCTATAAGCCCGAACGCGATGGCTTGTTCTGTGAGCGGATTTTCGGTCCGGTGAAAGACTACGAGTGCCATTGCGGTAAATACAAACGTATCCGTTACAAAGGCATCGTTTGCGACCGTTGCGGGGTTGAAGTGACTGAAAAGAAAGTACGCCGTGAGCGTATGGGGCACATTTCACTGGTGGTTCCTGTGGCGCACATTTGGTACTTCAAATCGTTGCCAAACAAAATTGGTTATCTTCTTGGTTTGCCAACTAAAAAGCTGGATACCATTATTTATTACGAACGTTACGTTGTTATTCAGGCTGGTGTAAAAGCTCAGGACGGGGTGAAAAACCTCGACTTCCTGACCGAAGAAGAGTACCTGGATATTCTGGATACACTTCCGAAAGAAAACCAGTACCTGGACGATGACGACCCCAATAAATTCATTGCTCAAATGGGTGCCGAAGCATTATACAAATTGCTCGAACGCATTGATTTGGATGAATTGTCGTACGACCTGCGCCACCGCGCCGGCACCGAAACTTCGCAACAACGTAAAGCCGAAGCGCTGAAGCGTTTGCAGGTGGTTGAAGCGTTCCGTGCCAGCAAAAACATCAACCGTCCGGAATGGATGATTGTGAAAGTGGTACCGGTTATCCCGCCCGATTTGCGCCCATTGGTGCCATTGGATGGTGGCCGTTTCGCGACTTCAGACTTAAATGACCTGTACCGTCGCGTAATTATCCGCAACAACCGTTTGAAACGATTGATTGAAATTAAAGCGCCCGAAGTAATTTTACGTAACGAAAAACGTATGCTTCAGGAAGCTGTTGATTCATTGTTCGATAACTCACGCAAATCCAACGCAGTTAAAACAGAAAACAACCGTGCCCTGAAATCACTTTCAGACTCGCTGAAAGGGAAACAAGGCCGTTTCCGTCAAAACTTGTTGGGTAAACGTGTCGACTATTCTGCCCGTTCGGTAATCGTCGTTGGCCCAACCCTGTCACTGCACGAGTGTGGTCTTCCGAAGGATATGGCGGCAGAGCTTTACAAACCGTTTATCATTCGTAAACTGATTGAGCGCGGGATTGTAAAAACCGTAAAATCGGCTAAAAAGATTGTCGATCGCAAAGATCCCGTTGTTTGGGATATTCTGGAAAACGTGTTGAAAGGGCACCCGGTGATGCTAAACCGCGCACCCACCCTGCACCGTTTGTCAATTCAAGCATTCCAACCTGTATTGATTGAAGGAAAAGCAATCCGTTTGCACCCGCTCGTTTGTACCGGTTTCAATGCCGACTTCGACGGAGACCAGATGGCGGTTCACGTTCCGCTTGGCAATGCGGCCATTTTAGAAGCTCAGTTGTTAATGCTCGCTTCGCAAAACTTGTTGAACCCGGCTAACGGTGCCCCCATTACCGTTCCCTCGCAGGACATGGTGTTGGGCCTGTACTACATGACCAAACACCGGGCAGGTGCTCGCGGCGAGGGCATGACATTCTATTCGCCTGAAGAAGTGATTATTGCGCACAACGAAGGGCAGGTAGAAATGCACGCGATTGTTAAAGTAAAAGTTGAAGACGTTGACGACAACGGGGGTTACTTTAAACACATTGTTGAAACAACCGTAGGCCGTATCCTTTTCAATCAGGTGGTGCCCCGCAAAGCGGGTTACATCAACGAGTTGGCTACAAAGAAGTCGTTACGTAACATCATTTCAGATATTTTCAAGAAAACAGGTAACGCAACAACAGTTCGCTTCCTGGACGACATCAAAAACCTGGGTTATAAAATGGCGTACCGCGGAGGTTTGTCATTCAACCTGAGTGATGTGGTTATTCCGGCTGATAAAAAAGAAATTGTTGACGAAGGTTACGCCGAGGTAGAAGAAGTAATGAATAACTACAACATGGGTTTCATTACCAACAACGAACGCTACAACCAGGTTATTGATATTTGGACACATGCCAACGCCAAGCTGACCAACTCGGTAATGAAAACACTGAGCAGCGACCGTCAGGGTTTCAACTCGGTTTATATGATGTTGGACTCGGGAGCTCGTGGTTCGAAAGAACAGATTCGTCAGTTGTGCGGTATGCGTGGTTTGATGGCTAAACCGCAGAAATCAGGTTCTACCGGTTCGCAAATTATCGAAAACCCGATTTTGGCCAACTTTAAAGAAGGCCTGTCGGTGTTGGAGTACTTTATTTCGACCCACGGTGCCCGTAAAGGTTTGGCTGATACAGCATTGAAGACAGCCGATGCCGGTTATTTGACCCGTCGTTTGGTTGACGTTGCTCAAGACGTTATTATTAACGACGAAGACTGTGGTACACTGCGCGGTTTGGTTGCAACGGCTGTTAAAAACAACGAAGAAGTGGTTTCGTCACTGTTCGAACGTATCATTGGCCGTACAACGGTTCACGATATTTTCAACCCGCTTACTGGGGAGCTGTTTGTTCGCACAGGCGAAATTATCGATGAGGATATTGCCCGTAAAATCGAAGATTCTCCGATTGAAAGCGTCGAAATCCGTTCAGTACTGACTTGCGAATCCAAAGTTGGTGTTTGTAGCAAATGTTACGGCCAAAACCTGGCAACGGCAAACCTTGCCCGTCGCGGCGAAGCCGTTGGTGTTATCGCAGCGCAGTCAATTGGTGAGCCAGGTACACAGCTTACACTGCGTACATTCCACGTAGGGGGTATCGCAGGTAATATTTCGTCGCAATCGATGGTACAGTCGCGTTACGACGGTATTGCAGAAATTGAAGAATTGCGGACGGTTGAAATTCACGACGACACAGCGGCCGAAGGAGCTAAAACCTATGTGGTTGTTGGTCGTTTGGCCGAGTTGCGTATCATCGATAAAAACACCCGCATCCCCTTGTCAACTCACAACGTTCCTTACGGTTCAAAACTTTACATCGAAAACGGTGCTGAAGTAAGTAAGGGACAAAAGATTTGCGAGTGGGACCCGTACAACGGTGTTATTATTACCGAGTATAACGGTAAAATTTCGTTCGAAAACCTGATCGACGGTATCACCTACCGCGAAGAATCGGACGAACAAACCGGTTATAAAGAGAAGGTTGTGATTGAAACTCGTGATAAAACCAAAAACCCGTCATTGCGCATTTTGGACGAGAGCGGCGAAGTTATCCGCTCGTACAACTTGCCGGTGGGTGGCCACATTTCGGTTGACGAAGGTGAAATGGTAAAAGCGGGCAAGGTGTTGGTGAAAATTCCGCGCGCTTCGGGTAAAGCAGGCGATATCACCGGTGGTCTTCCGCGTGTTACCGAGTTGTTCGAAGCCCGTAACCCGTCTAATCCGGCGGTGGTGTCGGAAATCGACGGCGAAATTTCACTGGGCAAAATTAAACGTGGTAACCGCGAAATTGTCGTCACTTCAAAAACAAACGAAGTTAAAAAATACCTGGTTCCGCTGTCAAAACAGATACTGGTACAGGAAAACGACTATATCAAAGCGGGTACATCATTGTCCGACGGTGCTATCACCCCGTCCGATATTCTGGCTATCAAAGGGCCAACTGCCGTACAGGAATATATTTTGAATGAAGTTCAGGATGTATACCGGATGCAGGGGGTAAAAATCAACGACAAGCACTTTGAAGTGATTATTCGCCAAATGATGCGTAAAGTTGAAATTGATGATGCCGGAGACACCCGCTTCCTTGAAAAACAAGTGGTTGACAAAAATGAGTTCCTGCACGAGAACGACTGGATTTACAACAAAAAAGTGGTTGTTGAACCGGGAGACTCGGAACTGCGTGCCGGTATGATTATCACAGCCCGCCGCTTGCGTGACGAAAACTCGTCGCTGCGCCGCCGCGATAAAAAACTGATTGAGTCGCGCGATGCAATCCCGGCAACATCTGGTCAAATTTTGCAAGGTATCACCCGTGCTGCCCTGCAAACCCGGAGCTGGTTGTCGGCTGCATCGTTCCAGGAAACCACAAAAGTATTGAACGAAGCCGCTATTCAGGGTAAAGTTGACTACTTGGACGGTCTGAAGGAAAACGTGATCTGTGGTCACTTAATTCCTGCCGGTACCGGTCTGAAGGAGTATAAAAACCTGGTTGTAGGGTCTCGTGAAGAATACGACCGTATGGTAGATGTTAGAGAAACCGAACACGTTAACCGCGAGGACTAATGATGGACGATCAAAAACAGAAAAATCAGTTGAATATTGAATTAAGTGAAGAAGTGGCTCAGGGGATTTATTCCAACCTGGCCATCATCACCCATTCAACTTCAGAGTTTGTACTCGACTTTGTGCGCATTATGCCTGGAATTCCGAAGGCAAATGTAAAATCGAGAATCATCCTGACACCCGAACATGCCAAACGCCTGCTGATGGCTTTGGAAGACAATGTAAAAAAGTTTGAAAAGATGAACGGGCCAATCAATGTTCCTGGCGGACACAATCCGCTGTTACCTCCGATGACTTTCGGAGGCCCAGCTGCTGAAGCCTGATTTTTTTTGAACTGACACAATACGAAAGAGCCGTTCCTTTTTTTGGAGCGGCTCTTTTTCTTTTTTTAGCGGTTTCCTTCAAATTTGAAGGATACTTTGAGTTTGGTGCGGAACTCGGGTTTCCCGTCAACAATGTGGATATCCATCGCGCTTACTTCGGCAATCCGCAAATCACGCAGCGTTTCCGATGCTTTTGCGATAGCCGTTAGTGCGGCTTTTTCCCACGATTCATTGCTGGTTCCAACCAATTCAATCACTTTATAAACACTAGCTGCCATAGTCGAGTCCTTTCTTTTTTGGTTTTATAGATTTGTACTGAATAATATAGGTCTTGGTTTCTTTTAATGGCCTGTTTTATAAAATGTTTTCGCTTATTTTTAATTGAGCTGAAGGGGAAAAGGGATCAGCAGCCGGACAACCAAGTAAACTACTCCACCCCGGTTAGCCTAAAACTCCCGGTAGCGTAAGGGATCAACAAATCAACAATTCGTTACTTTTGAATTTTAATCCTACTCCTATGTTGCTCAAAGTTGGTTTACTGCTTTCCATGTTGTTTCAGTTAGCAGCAGCTGTGGTGGCTGTTAGCCTGGTAAGGCGAACTAAGTTAAACCTGCCCTGGATTCTCATTTCCATTGGGCTGATTTTGATGGCAGTACGGCGGCTGTTCGACTTTTCAACCTTGTTTTGGGACAACCCGCTGTTCCTGAAAGACACCGTCAACCCGTTAATTGGGGTTTTAATTTCATTTTTCATTTTTTCCGGGGTTTTGTTTATTCAGAAGATTTTTCAACTCCAAAAGCAAATTGATAACATGCAGGCCGAAAACGAAGCTCGTGTCCTGAAAGAAGTGTTGGCTGCCGAGGAACGGGCCAGGCAGCGTTTTGCCCGTGAGTTGCACGATGGAGTGGGGCCTCTAATGGCTTCGGTAAAAATGACATTGAGCGTTGTACCTACCGACAAGATGGAGGATTTTACCCGGCAGCTGGTCGGCCGGAGCCTGATGAACACCGAAATGGCTATTCGCTCGCTGAAAGAAGTATCCAACTTACTGAGCCCGCATTTGCTGGCCAGTTACGGCTTGGAAAGCTCGCTCCGCCAGTTGGGCGAACAGTTGTTTGCCGACTCGAATGTGCGGTTTTATTTTGAACCGGCTTTGGGAGATACGCGCTATCCCGAAAATATTGAGATTCACCTGTACCGCATTGGTGCCGAGCTGATGACAAATACCTTGGTACATGCTCAAGCAGAAACGGCGACGCTAAGCATATTTGAAAGCGAAGGAAAGCTTAAAATAAGGTACAGCGACGATGGTATAGGATTCGATACCGGCCAAAAAGAAGGTGACAGTGCAAAAGCCGGGATGGGACTGGCTAACCTGGAATCGAGGGTGAAATCGCTCAAAGGCGAGTGGCAAGTAACAAGTCATCCGGGTCAAGGTTTTCTGGTCGAAATTCAAATTCCCTTGCAATGAAGAAGCTCACCGTTTATTTGGTTGACGACCATATTCTGTTTTTGGAAGGCATACGCTTTTTGCTGAGTTCGCTCCATTCGGTAGCTACCGTTTTTGAAGCGCACAACGGCCACGAACTGCTCGAAAGGTTCGCTCAGTCTCCCGCCGACTTGGTTTTACTCGATATCGAGATGCCCGGGATGAATGGCATTCAGGCCGCCCGTGAATTAAAGCAGCGCTATCCGACTGTAAAAATCATTGCCCTGTCCATGTATTCCGACGAGCAGTATTATACAGGGATGATTGAAGCAGGAGCCGACGGGTTCCTGTTGAAAAATTCCAGTTTCTCGGTGGTGAAGCGGGCCATAGACGAGGTGATGAGCGGACGTAACTATTTTTCGCACGAGATAGTGCAGTTGCTGGTGAAGAACCGCCAGAAAACGGACGATTTAAGCCAACCGCACCCGATTACCGACCGAGAAACCGAGGTTCTCCGCTTGATTTGCGAAGGCTTGTCGAATGCAGAGATTGCAGAAAAACTCCGGTTGAGCCGCCGTACGGTGGACAAACACCGTGAAAACCTGCTCGAAAAAACCAATTCGAAAAACACGGTTGCTTTAGTTTTATTTGCTATCAGGCAAGGCTATTACGTGGTGGAATAAACAGAACAGCGCGTTTGTTACACTGTGCGCATAGCTATTGTTTTACCCAGTTATTGCCGGGCCTTCCTCACGCTGCTTTTTTTTGCGTATTCAACTACGTCAATTTACGTATACTCAATTTAGGTTTTAACGCTGTTTTGGCTCATGCAACCATCGGGTAGCTTTGCTTCGTACAAATGCCCAAACAATGATAACCCTTCAACGGCCGTTATTCCTTTTTACCGTGTTGCTGATTCAGGGCACCGGGCCTGCGCTTGCCCAACTGAAGGTTGATGCGCAATTCCGGAACCGCCTCGAAATGCGCCACGGTTTCCAAAAACTTGCGGCAACCAATACCGAAGCGGTTTACTTTGTTTCGCAGCGAACACGAATTAGTTTTGCATACGAAACCGAAGGCTTACTGCTGAAGTTGAGCCCTCAGGATGTGCGGGTTTGGGGCGACGAGCAAGGAAGTACCGGTACCGGCGTATTTGGAGACGAAGCATCGCTTGATTTGTTTGAAGCGTATGCGGTGCTGAAAACCGGAACAAAAACATCGGTCACCTTTGGCTGGCAGCAATTGGTTTACGACAACCAGCGAATGTTGGCTGCCCGCAATTGGAGCCAGTGCGGCTTGGCTTACGATGCCATCGTGTTCAAATATGCGCTTCCGGACTGGAATGTGCATACGGCAGCGTGTTGGAACTCAACCGGCGAAAACAGTACCGATAACTTGTACAGTTCGGCCCGAATTAAGTCGCTCGCCTTGGTGTGGGCAGGCTACCAACCCGATGATGGCAGAAGTCTCTCGCTCAGCCATATTGCTTCCGGTCAAACGAAATCGGAGACTCATAGCAAGCAATATTTCCGTCATACAACAGGCGTTTACGGGAAGCTGAAGCAAGGCGATTGGAACTTGAGTGGCAATTTTTATTATCAGTTCGGAAAAAATCAGACGGGGGCCGATGTGAGCGCGCTTTTATTCGACGTTGAAAGCAGTTGCAAACTTGGCAAATTAACCCCGGGAATTGGGTTGAATTACCTGTCGGGTAATAAAAAGGCGGGTGGGACCGATCGTTTGTTTGATGTACTTTATGGTTCGCGCCACGCTTTTTTTGGAGGGATGGACTACTTCCGAACCTTTAATTCGAATACAAAAGAGGGTGGGCTGACCGGTTGCTATAGCTTTTTAAACTGGGCGTTTTCCGAAAAAACGTCGCTCCGGAATACTTGCTGGTATTTCTGGCTGGCGCAATCCAACGAAAACACGCCCGATAAAAAATCACTCGGCTTCGAAAATGATCTGCTAATGGCTCATCGCTTTTCGAAGTGGGGTAGCCTGGAAAGCGGCTATTTATTTTACCTGCCAACCGAAAGCCTGAAAGCGGTTCAGTCAGTTGCCGATAATGGTTTTTCGCACTATTTCTACTTGCAGTTGAGCATTACACCGCAGCTATTCAACGAAAATAATTACAAACAAAAAATATAATTACGATGAAATTCAATCAAATAAAATGGTTGGGACTGGTACTTGTTTATCTATTGTCGTCTTGTTCGGGGAAAAAGCAGGATGAAACAATCAGTCTTTCGGGAGCTTTTGCCTTGTATCCGCTGGTGGTAAAATGGAGCGAAGAGTACAAGAAGGAACATCCTGAAATACGCTTCAATATTTCGGCCGGTGGTGCCGGCAAAGGAATGGCCGACGCCTTGTCGGGAACAGTTGACTTGGGCATGTTTTCGCGCGAAATAAGCGAAGCCGAAAAAGCAAAAGGTGTTTGGTGGATCGACGTGACCAAAGATGCCGTGATTCCAACCATTAACAAAAGCAACCCGGTGGCGGTAGAATTGCACAAACGTGGATTGACCCGCACTGAGTTTCATAAGATTTATGTGACGGGTGAAGTTACAAACTGGAAACAAATTGAAGGCATTAGCATTGACCAAGCGGTGAATGTGTTTACACGCAGCGACGCTTGTGGGGCCGCCGAAACCTGGGCGGCCTATTTAAATGTCCACCAGGAAGACCTGAAAGGCATAGGTGTGTTTGGCGATCCGGGGCTGGCTGATGCCGTGTTGAAAGATGCGAATGGGGTGGGTTACAACAATACCATCTACCTGTACAACCAGAAAACCGGACAAAAAAATGAAGGCATTGAAGTGATTCCGATTGATGTGGATGAAAACGGCCAGCTTGATCCGGATGAAGATTTTTACGATAGTTTTCCGAATGTGCTGAGTGCTATTGCCGAAGGGAAATATCCTTCGCCGCCGGCCCGCGAGTTGTACCTGGTGGCAAAGGGAAAACCCACGAAACAGGTCACACTAAACTTTCTGCAATGGGTTGTTACCAAGGGGCAAGCATTTGTTTCGGAGGCCGGCTATGTTCCCTTATCCCCGGAAAAGCTGGAGGAAGAACTTCAAAAATTAAAGTAATCGATTCGGGCGGATATTTAGTAACCCGAAGTTGTGCAAGCTCAATCGGAATTGCAAACCATCCGTTCCACCGTCAATAGGTCAACAAAATGAATATAAAACGACGTCTTATCGACTTGTTTATTTCGGCTTGGATGCGGATGGGGCTGTATTTGCTCCTGCTGATTCCGGTTTTCATTGGTATTGGTTTGTGTGTAAAATCGGCGCCTTTGTTTTCGCAGTATTCCCCGGTCGATTTAATTTTTTCCGAAAACTGGTTTCCGATGAAAGGCGAATTTGGTTTCTGGCCATTTATCTACAGTTCAGCTTACGTCAGCCTTATTTCGTTTTTATTATCGGCGCCGGTTTGTTTGCTGGCCGCCGTTTACCTCACTCAGTTTGCACACCGTAACCTGTTGTGGTTGATGCTCCCGGTTATCGACATTTTGGCAGGTATTCCCTCGGTGGTTTACGGGGTTTGGGGCGTGCTGGTGATTGTGCCGTTTGTATCGGGTACGGTGGCGCCGCTGTTTGGGGTAACCAGCAGCGGCTACAGCGTGTTGGCCGGGGGCATGGTGCTCGCAGTAATGTGTATTCCGTACATGCTGAATATGCTGATTGAAGTGTTTCAAACCATACCGGTTGGAATGAAGGAAGCTTCGCTTTCGCTGGGGGCTACGCATTGGGAGATGGTTAAACATGTCATTTTCCGTCGCGGGCTGGCAGGTATGGTGTCGGCATTTGGCCTTGGTATAGTAAAAGCCTTTGGCGAAACCATTGCCGTACTAATGGTGGTGGGTAATACCATCCAGCACTCGGTGTCGCCGCTAAAACCGGGCTATCCGCTGCCTGCACTCATCGCCAATAATTATGGCGAAATGATGTCGATTCCGAATTACGACTCGGCGCTAATGTTGGCGGCGCTGCTGCTCTTTGTTATCATTTTAATCATAAACCTGTTTTTCAGGTATTTTATTTATAAAGGCGAAAAAATATGAGAAGAGGGCGCATTGTTGAAGAACGAATCTGGCGGACGATCAGCTTCGTATCGGCGTATTCGGTAATTGGTATTTTGCTGTTTATTTTGGTTGTCGTATTTGCCAAAGGCATGCGTGCCCTATCGTTGAGTATGATAACCGAGTTGCCGCAAGGTGGCTATTATTTCGGGGGCGAAGGTGGTATTCTGAATGCCATTGTTGGCTCTGTTTACCTGTCGCTGGGGGCTAGCCTCATCGCCGTGGTTATCGGGTTGCCGGCAGCCTTGTTTATCAATGTGCAGCTCATTCGCTTTAAGCGCGTTCAACATGCTATCCGCTATTTGCTCGATGCACTTTGGGGCATTCCGTCGATTGTGTATGGGGCTTTTGGTTTTGTAGTAATGTTGTATTTGGGATTAAACGCTTCGCTGCTGGCCGGAATGATTACCGTGGCCCTGCTGATTACGCCCATACTGGTACGTGCTTTCGACGAGGTGCTGAAAACTATTCCGGTTGAGATGCAAGAGGTGGCCCTTTCGCTTGGTTCAACCCGGACCGAAACAGCAGTGAATGTGGTTCTGAAGCAAGGTTTTTCCGGTTTTATTACCGCTTTGCTACTGGCTTTTGGCCGGGGAATTGGCGATGCTGCATCGGTTTTATTTACGGCCGGCTACACCGACAATATTCCGCAAACACTGGGCGAACCGGTGGCGACACTGCCACTGGCCATTTTCTTTCAGCTCAGTTCGCCCATCGAAGAAGTGCGCCAGCGCGCGTATGCCGCAGCCGTGCTGCTTACTTTTTTCATTTTAGTTATCAGCATTTCGGCGCGATTGCTGTCGAAACGCTACTCGAAAAACGCCATTAAATAGGAGAACCAATCATGTTTAGCGACATTAAAAAGAATACGAACGAGAATGCGGCAGAGGCCGGACGCCTCACCGTTTTGCGTAATGACCCGGCTTGGCCGATAGTGCAAATAAAAGGGTTGAATGTTTACGCCAAGCAGCGGCAGATTCTGAAAAATATTTCACTCGATATTCCGCAAAACCAAGTGGTGGTACTATTAGGCCCCTCGGGTTGCGGAAAAACAACTTTGCTGAAAACATTGAACCGCCTTACCGATTTGCACCGCGAACTACAGGTTGAAGGCGAAGTGCTGATTAACGGCGAGGATATTCTGAAGGCTTCCCTGAACCTTCCGGAGATGCGCCAAAAAATGGGGCTTTTATCGCAACGGCCGTTCCCGCTGCCGGTTTCAATTTATAAGAACGTAGCCTATGGCTTAAAGTTGAAGGGCATCCGGAACCGCAAACTAGTTAACCATGCGGTAGAGAGTAACCTAAGGAAAGTGGGTTTGTGGGAAGAGGTGAAGGACCGGTTGAATTCGCCTGCAACCAGCTTGTCCATCGGGCAACAACAACGCTTGTGCCTGGCGCGTGGCTTGGCGGTGAAACCAACTATCATTCTGGCCGACGAGCCAACTTCGGCCCTTGACCCGATTTCGACAAAAACCATCGAAAACCTGTTTAAGGAATTGAGACAGCATTACACCATAATTTTGGTGACCCATGTGCTGCGGCAGGCCATTCGTTTGGCCGACCATGTGGTGTTTATGTACGATGGAGAAATTGTAGAGCAGGGCGCTCCGGGCGATATTCTGAAAAATCCGAAAACAGCCATTCTTCAAAAATATTTGGTTGATGGCAATTAGTGGAGGAATAGTCCTGACTGCGAATTTGACAATTAAATTTTTTCTGAACAAACATCAATTTACCGGTCATGCAGGCCTTTTCCGGCAAGAATTTGAGGCAGGCATTTTTCAATGCGCGAACTGCGGGTGGGGGATTGTTTTGGGGCGGCAAAAAAGAGTACGTAACCCCGTTGGCGCCCGGTAGAGAGCGATTCGAAAGCCTTCTTTAATGGTGGGAATTCTTCAAATTTCTGCAACAACTCGTCTGGCAATTCAAAGCTAGTGCTTTGTGTTCGAGCTGGTTTAAGTCCGGTTTTTTCAATCTCAATCGCTTCAAGTACATAAGTTTTTATCAAGTCAGGCGCATCTTCAATTTGGTTGATGGAGGTAAACCGGAACATCCGTACCGATTGCGAGTTTTCGCCGGGGGCTTGCAGCAATTTTTTAGGGTCTTTCAACAGTACTCCTTTAAAAAAACTCAGGGCAAAGTAGTCTTTAAAAGCTGCCAGCATTACAATGTTTTTCCCGCTATGTGTGTAGCACGGAATGCTCCATTTCAGTTCTTCCGTTAGCCCGCAGTCCAGTAGTAGCTGGCGCAACCGGCTCAGCTCATTGGGCCAGCGGTGTACTTTGCATTCGGGGGTGCTCACCAGCGGACAGCGTCCGCAGCCTTCTTTCAGATAGTTGTCAACTTTTGGGTTCATACCGTTTTTGTTTGGGTTGAAAACTAAAAACAACCGGGATACGGGGTTTTGTTCATTTTCGGAAGGCGGCAAAAAGTGGCGTGGCAAAACTTATTACGCTCAAAAAGCGAGCGGGGGGAGTTGTTGTTTACACGTGCTGCGGAATCCCGACGCTGAAACAGCTACCCTTTCCTTTTTCGCTTTCAACCCGTATCTGGCCATTCATAATGTCGATAAATTCTTTGCAAAGCAACAGTCCCAGCCCGCTGCTGTTTTCACCTTCTGTTCCGAGTAAAACATCTGATTTATTGGGCGAAAACAAGCGGGTTATTTTTTCGTTGGCAATACCAATACCGCTGTCGGTAACGTTCACCCAAACCATTTGCCCATCGGCGAAACAGGAGATTTCGATGCGGCCTTTACGCGGAGTAAATTTCAGGGCGTTATTAATCAGGTTCCGGCAAATGGTGCAGAGCATATTCCGGTCGGCAATAACCTGGTAGCCGGACTCTTCGGGCATTGTGAGCTCAATTTGTTTATCGGTGGCAATTTGCTGGTACAATTCGTCACACTCGTCGAGTATTTGTTTCAAGCTAATTTGTTCGGTTTTGGGTCGAAGCGCCCCCGATTGGGCTTGGGCCCAGTTTAGCAAATTATCGGTAAGTTGCAGTACCTGCGTGTTTTTTCGGTCCATATCGGTCGCAAGCCGTTGTATGGAGTCGAACTTTTGGTCGCGCAGGTAAATACTAACCAGTTGAACAAAGTTTGAAATGGAAATCAGTGGGCTGCGCAGGTCGTGTGCAATAATGCTGAATAATTTATCGCGGGTATCAATGGCTTTTTG
>JBKEAN010000201.1:0-1521 GCA_047972415.1 Mangrovibacterium sp. | reverse complement strand
CAACTTGTTCCAAAAACTCGTGCCGGGTATGTTCCAGGTAGTTTTGATACACCGAGTTATTTACAATGCCTTGCAAATCGCACTCGTAATCGCGCACTTTAAATGGTAGTTCAAACAGGTAGTCCATGTTTTATTTGTTTTATGCCGAGGGTAAAGGTAAAAAATTAGTTGCCGGTTTTGGCGATTTTTTGTTTTGGTTGTTTACCGTACTGAACTGGTAGAAAACAGCTGTTTTAAATTGAAATTCAGGAATACGGGGTTTAAACATAGGGCGGCCGTCAAGCTTAACACATGGCGAGCCTTTGTTATAGGTACGGCTAATTTCCAGCTCTTCTGCTTGCCCGCTTTTTTTGGCCTGGTATAAAAAGCAAAAAGCTGTCTGGCCCGTGCCAAACAGCTTTCTGTGTTATTCTATTGTACTTACCGGTAGGTTAATTCAGGTATAAGGCCTGGTTCATTTCAGGCTCGTTGCTAGTCCGTATGCTGGTGCTTTTTGTTTCGCCGTTTTCGCGGGTAAAACCGAGCTGGTAATCCTGGTTGCGTTTCACCCGAAATACCAAATACTTGTTCATATCGTCGGTAGGCGAGGGGGAGAAGCCAAAATCTACTTCCTGCCCGTTTTGCACCAGGCTAATGCGGGTGGGAACGCGGTTGTTGCCATCGGGGGTACAGGTTTCGTCGGTGTACAGTACAATATTAAGCAACTGTTCATCGGCCGGAAGCTGGAGCTCGTGCATTTGCTGGTTGTACACATCAATGTAGCGTTTGGTAACATTATAGCCGTGCACATAGTGTATATTCAAGTCCCAGATAAGGCGAAACCAGGTTTCGGCTGGTTTAAACGAGCTGGCATAAATACTATAATCGGGGTTATCGGGGTTGGCTTTTCCGGCATCGGCCACAAACCACGAGCGGTTTAACTGGTCGGGATAGTATTCGGTAAAATACCATTGGCCATCTACCATTACTTCAACCCAATTGTGGTTTCCAGGTTTGGTTGTCCAGTTTGGAATGCCTACAATGCGTGCCGGAATACCCACCGAACGTAATGCATCGGCCAGTAAAATAGATAATCCGGTGCAAGTGGCCATGCCTTGTTCAATCGATTCGTAAGGGCTTTGGTCAACTTTGCGGCGTTTTACGTTATAGTCGGTTTTCAGCACTTTTGCAATATTTCGGCTTATCGAGTCGATAGCCGAACGGGCATCGGTACACTGTTCAGCCAAAGGCGAAAAGCGGTTCATAAAGTCCTGGCGCCAGTTATCGCGACGTTCGTTTAAAAGGGCATAGGGCAACACGTCGTTAAAGAAAACCGAGTCGGGAAGCGCTTTGCACCAGGCAAATTTTTCGCGGGCCTGGTAGGCTACCCGGGTATTTTCGAGAAGAAATGCGCTGCTAAGCGAATCCAGGTCGCGCTGGGGCATGTAGGCAATTAAAAAAGCCATTCCCCTGAGTTGGCTATCGGGGGCTTGTTCCAGGGCTTTGGTTAATTCGGCCTGGTTTGTGCCTGCTTTGCTCAAT
>JBKEAN010000200.1:0-10637 GCA_047972415.1 Mangrovibacterium sp. | reverse complement strand
TTTCTGTGATTGCCATTACGGTTGCTTCTGCCGTTAACCCGGCAAGTTGCGGTTCATCCTCTTCGTGTTGAATACCTTTACGGCAGGCAACCAAAGATAGAGCTAATACGAAAAAAATCAGTTTGTGCTTCATTTGTATTCCTGTTTATCTAATACCGGCGTATACGACGATAGACGGTTTAATGTTTTAACAGAATTTCGGCTGATATTGTTTTGATAATAAGGCTGAAAAGAATGATTCATGTTTTTTTTGGGGGGACTGAGTCCTGGCTGGGTGCCTGTTTTTCTCGCTTTATTCGGGGTTAACGTTGCAGGTTAATGTAGGCGTAGTCGAAATTGTTATGTTCGTCATGGTGTTTTTCGAGCGATTCCACTGTCCAGTCGGCTTCATTTAAGTCCGGAAAAAAGGTGTCAGCGTCAAAATCGGCGTATACTTTGGTCAGGTAAATTCGGGAGCAAAGCGGGTAAAACTGCTGGTAAATGCTCCCACCGCCAATCACAAATGCTTCCTGGTCCCCTTCAATGCGGGCCAGGGCTTCGGCAATTGACGTTACGGTTTCGCAACCTTCGAACTGAGCCTGCGGGTTACTTGAAATAACAATGTGCCTACGGTTCGGAAGCGGCCATTTAGGTAACGAAAGCAGGGTTTTGCGCCCCATAATGATGGTGTGGCCCGAAGTGATGGCCTTAAAGCGTTTCAGATCGCCGGAAAGATGAAACAACAAATCATTATTTTTTCCGATAGCACCATTCTGTGCTATGGCTACAATCATCGACAGGTTTTTGTATATCATTGCTAATCAGTTTTAGGTGTGATTCATTTGTGGTGAACTTGTCGAGAAAAAATAGCTTATACCGCCACTTTGCCCGGAATGTGCGGATGGGCGTCGTAGTTAATCAGCTCAAAATCTTCGTATTTGAAGTCGAAAATTGATTTTACGTCAGGATTGATTGTCAGTTGCGGCAACGCTTTTGGTTCGCGGCCTAATTGTAGTTTTACTTGTTCCAAATGGTTTTGGTAAATGTGTACATCGCCGCCTGTCCATACAAAATCACCTGGTTTTAAACCAACTACCTGTGCAACCATCACCGTTAGTAGCGCATAGGAGGCAATATTGAATGGAACCCCCAAAAACACGTCGCAACTGCGCTGGTACAGTTGGCACGACAGCTTTCCGTCGGCCACATAAAACTGGAACAACAGGTGGCAGGGCGGCAGGGCCATTTGGTCAATCTCTCCAACATTCCAGGCACTTACAATATGGCGGCGCGAGTCGGGATTGTGTTTCAGCGAGTTAATTACATCAGTTATCTGATCGATGTGGCGGCCGTCGGGTGTGGGCCACGAACGCCACTGGTAACCATACACGTGGCCAAGGTCGCCGTTTTCGTCGGCCCATTCGTTCCAAATACGAACACCATTGTCGGTCAGGTATTTTATGTTGGTATCGCCTGCGAGGAACCAAAGCAGTTCGTGGACAATGGATTTCAGGTGCAGTTTTTTAGTGGTCAACACCGGAAAGCCTTCTGCCAGGTTGAAACGCATCTGGTGGCCAAAAACACTGATAGTTCCGGTTCCGGTACGGTCTTTTTTTCCGGCGCCGTTTTTTAAAATATGATCTAGTAAATCAAGATATTGCTTCATGTTAACGATATGGTTTCTGATAATGAAAAGTTGAACCCCTGCTTGGTGGCAAGATACATCTTTTAGCCGAGTGAATAAAACACGGATTGGAATAAATGAACGTGCGATAAACAAGAGAAGCGTGCCGGGTGATGACACGCTTCTTGTCCGGATTTGAGACGTTTGTTATTCAAAAATCTCTTGTTCTTTTAAAAATCCTTCCGAAACAACGGTCATTTTAATGTTTTGTTTGTTCACAACTTGCCCGTCAAGCAATATGGTAGGTATCAACCGGTGCCCGTTGTTTACGGTAAAGCTCATGTTGTCGGACGGGTTTTTGCCTTTGCTCATTTTTATTGCTGCTTCGGCTGCATTGTAGGCCAACGATTCGATGGGCTTATAAACCGTAATGGTTTGGGTTCCAAGCATAATGTTCTGAATGGCATTCAGGTCGGCATCTTGCCCGGCTACCAGTACTTTACCAGCCAGGTTTTTTTCGATCAGTGCTTTGATGGCCCCACTGGCCAGAGCATCGTTGCCGGCGATAACAGCCGTTACCGAGTCACCTTTGCTCAGCAGTTCGCGCATCATTTGGTAGCCATCGTCAAGTTCCCATTTGTTAACAAACTTGTTGGCAATTACTTTAATATCGCCTTTGTCGATGATGGGTTGCAGAACGTTCATCCATCCCAAATAGAGCTGGTAGGAGTTGTTGTCGCTAGTTGGCCCGCCAATGAGCACATAATTGCCGACAGGGCAAACAGTGGTGAGAAACGAGGCTTGGTCTTCGCCAACCTTAATGTTATCGGTCGAAATGTAAAAGTCGATGTCACTGTCGCGGATGAGCCGGTCGTACGATATAACCGGGATGTCTTTTGTTTTGGCCATTTTTACAATACCTGCGGCAACAGTCATGTCTACAGGAATAATTACCAGTACATCAATACCTTGATTAATTAATTCAAGGCCTTGTTTGAATTGGGTGTCGGCATTGGAATCTGCTATTTTTACAATAACATCTCCATTGAGCTCTTCTATTTTCTGAACGAAAGCATCGCGGTCTTTAACCCATCGCTCACGGGCGACAGTGTCCATTAAGAACCCGATTTGTGGCTTTTGCTGGCAGCTGGCAAAGAGCAAGGATACCAGAATAAATTGGAGTAAGAATTTGATTTGTTTCATAACAGGGAGATTTTTTTTTGATGAATACTACCCCTTGTTACGAAGTTCTGAACTAATATGTTAAGGTTTTTTGAACTTTTTTATCATCTAATTTAGTTAATGTGGATTATTTTTGCCTGTTGGCCCCCAAATGGGTGGTTTTAACCCGTGTTGCGCTGATTTGTGTTGCGCTGTTTGCCTCTGTTTGAATTTTGCTTATCCTAAAATCATCCCTATTATTGTGGCCGACATTAACGATGCCAGGGTTCCGGCCAGCAGGGCATAAATGCCGTACCTCGACAGGGTTACCCGTTTGTCGGGTGCCAGCGCACCAATACCGCCAATCTGAATGCCGATGGATGCAAAGTTGGCAAAGCCACACAAAATATAGGTAGCCATAATAATAGATTTTTGTTCAAAAAACGCACCAGCTGATTTCAATTCAGAGAGGCTGATATAGCCAATAAATTCAGTCAAAATCAGTTTTTCGCCAAGCAAACGGCTCACCAGTACGATATCTTGCTGGCAGATCCCTATCAGCCACATAACGGGCGCAAAAAGGTATCCAAGCAGGAACTGGAGCGAGAGCTCGTGAAAGCGCCCGTGAGTTGCGTTCTCGATGAATTGGTTTAGGCCAGTGATGGAACCCAGGAAGCCGAATCCGTAGTTGAACATGGCAATTAACGCGAGAAAAGCCAATAGCATTCCGGCTACATTTACAGCAAGTTTTACACCTTCGCTGGTACCATTAGTGATGGCATCCAGTACATTGCTGCCAATTTTTTCTTTACTTACGTGTACGTCCTGGTTTACTTTTTCGGTGTTAGGTACCAACATTTTGGAGAATATAACGGCTGCCGGAGCTGCCATAACCGACGCTGTCAGCAAATGTTTGGCAAACTCCAGGCGAAGAACCGGATCGTTTCCGCCTAGCATGCCAATGTATGCGGCCAAAACGCCTCCGGCCAGGGTAGCCATACCACCGGTCATTACGAGCATAATTTCCGATGCGTTCATTCGCGACAGATAGGCTTTAATCATGAGGGGCGATTCGGTTTGTCCCAGAAAGATATTGCCGGCAACCGACAGCGATTCGGCACCCGAAAGCTTCATGAGACGGGTAAACACCCACGCCATCGCCCAAACCACCTTTTGAATTATTCCCCAGTAGAATAGCAAACTGGTTAGAGCGGAGAAGAAAACAATGGTTGGCAATATCTGGAACGCAAAAATGACACCGAAACTGTTGGTGTCCACCAGTCGGCCAAAAAGAAACTCACTTCCAACTTTGGTAAAATCAAGAATTTTGATAAAAATACGTCCGAAAAACTCAAAGCCAACGCGGATAAACGGAACATAGAGTACGCCAATAGCGAGGATTAGTTGAAATCCCAGCCCAACGGCAACGGTTTTCCATGGAATGTTTTTGCGGTCTTTGGAGAAAACCCAGCCAATAGCGAGTAGCACCAGCATTCCTGCAAGTCCTCGAAGGACGGTCAACGGAGAAAACGAGTATTCCCCGTTGCTTTTGAGAAGAATATTGGAAGTTCGGCCGGTCGTCTGAGGCTCAGCAGAAGGGGAGCTCTGTGTTTGCACCAACTGACCTGTTGCATCAAGGCTATCTGTTTGCAATGTTGTTTGTGCAAATGCGAGGGTGGTGCACATTGTTGCGGCCAGCAACAAGAGCAAAAGAATGAGCTGTTTCATGTTTCAGCAATTATTTTTTTCTGCGGTTAATTTCGTCGCGGATGCGGGAAGCACGTTCGTAATCTTCGTTATTGATCGATTCGTTCATCATATCCGTTAACTCGTTTTCTGTGTAGTTGTCGAATTCCGGTTTGGGTTTCTGTCCGGGTGGTGTTTCCCGCGCGAATTCCACATCCGAAGGGCTTTCGGGATCGAGCACAATGCCGGCTTTTCGTAAAATCTCTTCGCTTGTATAAATCGGGCATTTAAACCGGAGCGCCAGGGCAACAGCGTCTGACGTGCGCGAGTCAATCCGTACCTCCTGAGATCCCATCTCGCAAACCAGTTCCGAAAAAAAGATACCTTCTTCAAGTTTGTAAATCAGTACTTCCGAAATATTGATATCGAAAGCCATGGCGATGTTTTTAAACAAATCGTGGGTTAAGGGGCGGGGAGGTTTCAATCCCTCCAACTGAATGGCAATGGCCTGTGCTTCAACCGGGCCTATAATAATAGGTATCCGACGTTCTCCGTTTTCTTCGGCAAGTACCAGGGCATAGGCTCCGGATTGGGTTTGACTGACTGATAAACCAAGGATGTTTAAACGAATTTTTTGCATACAATATCAGGCATCGAGAGAAAAGTAATGCAGCAAATATAGTAATAGTTTTAGTGAATGAAAGTGTTGCGAAACCGAAAACCGATTTGCTTAAGCGCTCCCTGAAGCTTCGGGCGGAGATGGTTGGGGAGAGGTTAAAACGGAGCGACATCCCTCTCTTCAGCCTCAGTTCTTTGTGGGCCTATGGTTTTCTGCACAAAAGGTTTTGCTGTATTGGGCTGTTCGCCGAAAAAAGATTTCCAATTCTTTGGTAGTCATCAGAAAATAGCTACTTTTGCAGTCCGAAAGTTTCGAGTAGGCTTTAAAAGCGGATGACAATTATCTGAATCCCGCCTTCCGGACACAATTATTAAACGTTCAGTATGTACGCTATTGTAGAAATTGCCGGACAACAATTTCGTGTTGAAAAAGACAAAAAATTGTTTGTTCACCGCCTCGAAACAGCAGAAGGCGAAAAAGTAGAATTTGAAAAAGTTCTTTTGGTTGACAATGCTGGCGCAATCGCAATCGGTACCCCGGTTGTTGAAGGTGCAAAAGTAACCGCAAAAGTATTGGAACACCTGAAAGGCGAAAAAGTGATTGTTTTCAAAAAGAAACGCCGCAAAGGCTATCGTAAGAAAAACGGTCACCGTCAGTATTTGACTCAGATTCAGATTGAAGAAATTATGGGATAACCAGAAAACATTAATTAACCCTGGCTCATAAGAAAGGTGTCGGTAGTTCGAAGAACGGACGCGAATCGGAAAGTAAGCGACTTGGCGTAAAAATTTACGGTGGTCAGGATTGCAAAGCTGGCAACATTTTGGTTCGTCAGCGCGGAACTTCTCATCATGCTGGTAATAATGTTGGTATTGGTAAAGACCATACCCTGTTTGCCTTGATTGATGGTACTGTTGTTTTCAAAAAGAAAAGAGACAACAAATCGTATGTTTCGGTTGAACCCATTGTGGCAGTAAACTAAGTACGATAATAAAATACGTATGGAGAATCTCCTGCCTTGTTTCGGGGCAGGAGATTTTTATTTTTATACATTTGCCAAGCAAAAAAAGCTGAAGTTTTCATCGTCTCGTCGTTATCTTAGGTTGTCAATATTGAAGTAACAAGGATAACTACGGGAAACTTGACAACAACGAAAACATAACAAAATTCACATCCTATGCTCAACTTACGTTTCATCCAGGAAAACCCCGATCTGGTAGTTGAAAAACTGAAGAAGAAGAAATTTGATGCTTCTGCAATCGTTGGTCAAATCAGCGAACTGTATAAAAAGAAAAACGAAATTCAGACCAAAGCCGACCAGGTGAAGGCTGAAATGAATAAACTCTCGAAGGAAATTGGCGGTTTGATGCGCGAAGGCAAACAAACCGAAGCCAACGCAGCCAAAGAGCGCACCACCGAATTGAAAGATACCATTAAGCAATTGGACGACCAGTTTGCCCAAATTGACGAGCAGGTGTTTCAGTTGCAAGTGCAGTTGCCTAACATTCCGTCGGAGCTGGTTCCCGAAGGCCGCACACCCGAAGATAATGTGGTCGTGAAAAGTGGTGGCGAACTTCCTGTCTTGGGCGAAACCCAATTGCCACACTGGGAACTAGCTGCCAAATACGATTTAATCGACTTTGAGTTGGGGGTGAAACTGACTGGCGCCGGTTTTCCGGTTTACAAAGGGCGCGGTGCCAAATTGCAACGGGCACTCATCAACTTCTTTTTAAATGAAGCTGAAAAAGCAGGTTTCCTCGAAATTCAACCGCCGCTGATGGTGAACGAAGACAGTGGTTTCGGTACCGGTCAATTGCCCGACAAAGAGGGGCAGATGTACCATGTTACCGAAGACAACTTGTACCTGATCCCTACCGCAGAAGTTCCTGTAACCAATTTGTACCGAGATGTGATTGTTGAAGCCCGGGAACTCCCGATAAAAAACTGTGCTTACAGTGCCTGTTTCCGTCGCGAAGCCGGTTCGTATGGGAAAGATGTTCGCGGCTTGAACCGTCTGCACCAGTTTGATAAAGTGGAAATTGTGGAAATTGCCCATCCGGAAAAAAGTTATGAGATTTTGGATGAAATGGTCGCCCATGTGGAAGGTTTGGTTCAGAAGTTGGGCTTGCCTTACCGTATCTTGCGCCTTTGTGGTGGCGATATGAGCTTCACTTCGGCGCTGACTTACGACTTTGAAGTATTTTCTGCAGCGCAGGAAAAATGGCTGGAGGTGAGTTCGGTTTCAAACTTCGAGTCGTTCCAGGCCAACCGACTGAAATTGCGGTACCGCGACGAGCAAACCAAAAAGCCCGTAGTTGCCCACACCCTGAACGGAAGCGCGCTCGCATTACCACGTATTGTTGCAGCCCTGCTCGAAAACAACCAGACCCCCGAAGGCATTCGCGTTCCCGAATGCCTGGTGCCGTTCTGTGGCTTCAATCTGATAAAATAAACCACACGGTTATAGATAAGTGCGAAGGCTGTCCGGATTGGGCAGCCTTTGTTGTTCTCGAAATAGCTGTGGGTTTTCTTTCGGAAGCAAGAATGGTGATTTCTGTGGTTTTTACTATTTGCTAGTATTTTGCATGAAATTTTTTCTTTTTGAAATTTGCCAAGGGTGAAGTTTTAACTAAATAGTGATACAGAATGACACCTTGGTAGCCAACTTAATAATGAAATAGTTGAAAATAAAATCTGTTTTTTTTTGAAGTGGTGCCAATTTTGGGGTGGTGGTGTTTCAAATTAATTTATATTTTTGAACCATCACCCCGATGGAAGATAGGATTGATTTAAAACAAAAACGGAATATGAATTTAATATTAATATTCGGAATAAATGATGAGCTTTATTTATAAAACTGTCAATTTGTTCTAATTTTGGCGTTAAATCTGATGAAAATAACAACATTAACTTATAATTTGTAACAAATGAAAGCAAAATTGGAGTACATCTGGCTTGATGGTTCTGTACCTACTCAAGGCCTGAGAAGCAAAACTAAAATTGTTAGCGATTTCAGCGGTAACCTGGAAGATTGTCCTATGTGGTCGTTTGATGGTTCTTCAACCAATCAGGCAGCAGGCGGTTCTTCCGACTGTTTGTTGAAACCGGTTGCCATTTTCCCCGACCCTGATCGGACAAACGGTTATTTGGTAATGACCGAAGTTTTGAATGCAGACCATACTCCACATGCAACTAACGGCCGTGCAACTATCGTCGACGAGGATGAAGATTTCTGGTTTGGTTTCGAACAAGAATATTTTATTTACGATCCGGAAACAAACATGCCGGTAGGTTTCCCCAAAAACGGTTATCCGAAACCTCAGGGTCCGTATTATTGCGGAGTTGGTGGCGATAAAATTTTCGGTCGCGATATCGTGGAAGAGCACCTGGACCTTTGCATCGAAGCAGGATTGAACATTGAAGGTATCAATGCTGAAGTGGCTTGCGGTCAGTGGGAGTATCAGATTTTTGCAAAAGGTGCCCGCTCGGCTGGCGACCAAATCTGGGTTGCCCGGTACCTGTTGGAACGGACTGCCGAAAAATACGGCTATTATATTGAACTTCACCCAAAACCACTGGGCAAGGAAGTTGACTGGAACGGCTCGGGTATGCACGCAAACTTTTCAAACTCAGTGCTTCGTACCTGCGGGTCGAAAGAAGTTTACGATAAAATCTGTGAAGCTTTCCGCCCGTTCATTAAAGAACATATTGCCGTGTACGGCGCTTACAACGACCAACGTTTGACCGGTAAGCACGAAACTGCTTCAATCAACGACTTCAGCTTTGGTGTTTCTAACCGCGGTGCTTCTATCCGTATTCCGGTAGCAACCGTTGAGCGTGGTTGGAAAGGCTGGTTGGAAGACCGTCGTCCGGCTTCGAACGCAGACCCATACAAAGTGGCTGCCCGTATTATTGAAACGGTACACGCTGTTAAGTAACCAAATTCACCTTTTTCTGATATTCTGAAAGGCTGTCCCACGGGGCAGCTTTTCGCTTTTATAAGCCATTCAGGTTTGATTTGAATACTTATTTTTAGCAAAATTTTTACTGATGAAAACCAATAAACTCGTTGTTAACCTGGAACTATTCGGCGAAACCTCCCACTCGCCAGCGTTGGTCGATATTGTTGGAGTTGAACAGGCTGGTAAAGTGGTTGATTTTTGTTTTATCGCCAACCCGTATTATCCAACCAAACCGATGTTGGACGAGCTGGTTCGCCGGATTCCCGAAATTATAAAGGCGTACCCATCGAGCAACCCGCGCCTGGCTCGCGAACAGTTAGCCGAAGTCCTTCATGTTAAGCCCGAATATTTGTTGCTCGGAAATGGCGCAACCGAATTAATTACCCTCATTGAGAAAGAGTTAGTTCGCGAAATTGCCATTCCCATACCAACATTTAGCGAATACCTCGAAAAATTGCGCACGACGTCGGCAGCACGGCTCTATCAGCTTTCGGCCGATAATGATTATCAATTGGATTTGAATGATTTTGCCGATTGGATTGATGAACGCCAGATTTCGTCAGCATTAATTATTAATCCTGGCAACCCGACCGGGCAGTTTATCGCTTTGCCCGGGTTGAAAAACTTTTTGGCGAGAATGGCCCACCTGGACGTGATTTTAATCGACGAGTCGTTTATTGATTTCAGTGGTATTGAAAATCCCAGCCTGATGCCAGAGATTGAAAATTACCCGAATGTAATTGTCATCCGCAGCATGAGCAAACACTGTGGCGTGCCGGGCTTGCGCCTGGGGTACTGCTGCACCGCCAATGCCGCTTTTATGAAACGGCTCACCGATTTGCTGCCCATTTGGAACATCAATACCATTGCCGAAGTGTTTCTGGGCATGTTACCCGCTACCGATGCCGATTACCAACAATCGGTAGTGCGTGTTGTGGACGATATCCAGGCTTTTTACAAGGGACTGAAAAGCGTTCCGGGGTTGAAAGTTTACCCCACCGGCAGCAACTTTATTTTGGTAAAAATTAATTTAGGGATGACTGCCCGCGACCTGCAAATGCATTTGCTTGAGGCGTACGGCTTGTATGTACGCGATTGTTCCAACAAAATAGGACTCGACCAGTTCCATATCCGGGTGGCCTCGCAGGGAAAAACAGCCGATGCCCGGCTGCTGGCTGCGTTGACCGAGATTGCCGCAAATCGGGCTTTTGAAACCCGAGTATCATCCAAGCGACAGGCATCGTTTCGCGAACAGCCCTCGCCTGGGCTTCCCCGAAAGCGAAAATCGCCGGCGAGGAAGATAATTCCCGGCTTGAGGAATGACATTTTATCGAAAAAGAGCTTAAGACGGTATTGATTAGGAGTACGAATTTGGCCTATTTCAGCTAATCGTTAATCAGTACCGATTCGCAAACGTAGTTGGGAATAATACCGGTTGAGCTGATGCGTACCTGCGCCATTTCGGGCAGGGTATTTCCCGAAAGTACCAGCGCAGTGTCCATGCCAAACTTATTTCCTCCAATAATGTCGGTAAACAGGGTGTCGCCCACCATTAAAATTTCGTTTCGTTTGAGGGGCTGTTTTTCGCAGGCTTTTTCGTAGGCAA
>JBKEAN010000199.1:0-12685 GCA_047972415.1 Mangrovibacterium sp. | reverse complement strand
TGCCGGCTTTCGCTATTTTTAGAATTAACCGATCGCGGTACTTTCGTTTGCTACTCGTCGTCCGACTCGGCTGCGTAGGCGTGCAACAGCTCGTCCTGTACTTCCTGCGGAACTTTTTCGTAACCGTCGAAACTGATGTTGAAACGGCCGCGGCCTTGCGTTAAGGAACTCAACGAGGTAATGTATTTAAACATTTCTTTAAGTGGTACTTTGGCTTCAATTTTTTCGAAACCCCGTTCGCTGCCCATACCCATAATGAGGGCGCGACGGCCTTGCAGGTCGCTCATTACATCGCCCATCCGGTCGCTCGGAACCATCACTTCAAGGTTGTAAATGGGCTCCAGAATTTTTGGGCTGGCTTCTTTAAAGGCTTTCGAGAAGGCGTTACGGCCAGCTAGTTTAAACGAAATTTCGTTGCTATCCACCGGGTGCATCTTACCATCATAAACATACACGCGAATGTCGCGGGCATAGGAGCCGGTAAGCGGGCCTTCTTCCATTTTCTCCATAATCCCTTTTAGTATAGCTGGCAGGAAGCGGGCATCGATAGAACCGCCAACGATGCAGTTGTGGAAAATGAGTTTGCCACCCCATGAAAGTGGGTATTCCTGCGTGTCGCGAACCGAAATTTTCTGCTCTTTGCCGTTTATTGTAAACGAGTTTCGGGCATCGCGGCCTTCTTCGTAGGGCTCAATAACGAGGTGCACCTCGCCAAACTGCCCGGCGCCGCCCGATTGTTTTTTGTGGCGGTAATCGGACTGTGCCGATTTGGTGATGGTTTCGCGGTAGGGGATTTTGGGCGCTTTAAATTCGATTTCAATTTTAAATACATTTTTGTAGTACCAGTTCAGTGCGTTTTGGTGGTACTCGCCCTGGCAGTGAATAATCATTTGTTTCAGCTCTTTCGAGTATTCAACCTTCAGGGTGGGGTCTTCGTCGTGTAGCTTTTGGAACATTTCGCCTACTTTTTCGTCGTCGGCTTCGTTCACCGCTTTCATGGCTACCGAGTGGCGCGAGGTGGGAAAGTCGATTTGCTGAAATTCGTAATTGGCTTCTTTTTCGCTCAGGGTGTGGTTTACTTTTGTTTCGCGCAGTTTTACGGTCGAGCCAATATCGCCGGCAACCATTTCGGGTACTTTTACCCGGTTTTTGCCAGCGTTTACAAACAGTTGCGAAATACGTTCTTTGTTTCCCGATTTAGAGTTTATCAAATCTTGCCCCTCTTTAACGGTTCCGCTCATCACTTTAAAGAAGGTAATTTCGCCCACGTGCTGTTCAATGGTGGTTTTGAAAACGAACAACGAGGTTGGTGCTGACGGATCGACTTTGGGGTGTTTGCCGTGTACTTCGGGTAGCTCAACCGCTTCGGCGGGCGAAGGGGTAATGTTGGTCAGGAACTCCATGAGGCGGGCAACGCCAACGTCGTGTTTGGCCGAGCAGCAAAACACCGGGAACAGCGTGCGGGCAATCATTCCCAGTTTAATTCCCTGGCGCATTTCGTCTTCGCTCAGGCTGCCCTGTTCAAAATACAGTTCCATCAGTTTTTCGTCGTTTTCGGCGGCCATTTCAACCAGTTCGTTGTGCAGCTCGTCGGCGCGGTCTTTTTCGCTGGCGGGGATGTCGGTAATTTCAACTGTCCCGTTGGCTAGGTTGTGTTTGTACTGTTTCATTTTCAGTACATCAATAATGGTGTTGAAGCCGGGCCCGGCATTGACCGGGTATTGGATGGGCGTTACTTTTTTGCCGTAAAGCTGAATGGCCTGGTCGAGGGTTTGTTCGTAGTTGGCATTTTCGTGGTCGAGGTGGTTAAAAAGGAAAACCATTGGTTTGCGGGCCTTTTCAATAATCCGGAAGTCGGTGTCGGTCCCCGATTCCATGCCGTGCGGGGTGTTGATGGTTAACACGGCACTGCCAACTACATGCAGCGCTGAAACAACCGCCCCGCGAAAATCGTCCATTCCAGGGGTGTCAATAATGTTTATTTTCCGGTTGTTGTACTCGGTATAAAGTACGGTTGCAAATACCGAGTTGCCATAATCCTGCTCAATGGGCTGGTAGTCTGATACGGTATTTTTGGCCGTAACGTCGCCCCGGCGGTTAATTACTCCACCCTCCAGCAGCATGGCTTCCGCGAGGGTGGTTTTCCCGGCCCCGGCATTGCCCACAAGTGCAATGTTCCGGATTTCGTTGGTCTGATATACTTTCATGATAATTGATTTTATTTGGTTCGAAACCGACCTTCATCTTGGTTTTTAGTTTGAAGGTGCTTTAAAATTAGTAATATTTTTTTAACAAGCTTGCCTGCAAGCCGAGTTGAAATATGTTATGAAAATGATTTTGGCAGTCGCCAAAGCATTTGTTAAAACCAGTTCCTTTCGGTAACTAGAGCGCGGGAGAAGGATGTGTTCTCCGGGGCGTTGTTGTTTGTTTCTTTTTTGACCTGCTGTTGACGCCTCGTTGCGGATAAAATGTTTAGTTTTACAGCCAAACAGTAATATTTCCCTGTATATTTATTGCGCTAACGAGAGGGTGTATGTCCAGATTTCCTCATTTTAAACAGCCAGATGCAATGGACTGCGGGCCAACCTGCCTGCGGATGATTGCCAAATTTTACGGGAAAAACATCTCGTTGGAGTACTTGCGCGAGCAAGCCCACATTTCGCGCGAAGGGGTGTCGTTGCTCGGAATCAGCGACGCGGCCGAAGCCATTGGGATGCGCAGCATGGGCGCCAAAGTTAGTTTCGAACAACTGGTAAGCGATGTTCCGAAACCCTGCGTGGTGCATTGGGATCAAAATCATTTTGTTGTTTTGTACGAAGCTGGAAAGGGACAGGTGCACGTTGCCGATCCGGCGTTCGGCCTGGTAAAATATTCCGACCAAGAGTTTAAAGTGCACTGGCTGGCCACGGCCACGGGTGGGGTTGGCAAGGGGATTGCCCTGCTGCTTCAACCTACCCCCGGATTTTACGAGCGCGAAGATGACAAGAAAGCAAGCGGCGGCTTCGGGTTCCTGCTCCGCTACCTGCGCCCACACCGCCGCCTGATGGCGCAGCTCATTATTGGCTTTATTGCTGCCAGCATTATTCAACTTATTTTTCCGTTCCTCACCCAAAGTTTAGTCGATGTGGGGATAAATAACCAGGACCTGGGTTTTATTTACCTGGTACTGGTAGCGCAATTGGTTTTGTTTATCGGGCAAACCAGCATCGAGTTTATCCGCTCCTGGATATTGCTGCACGTTTCGACCCGGATTAACATTTCCATCCTGTCCGATTTTCTGATTAAGCTGATGAAGTTGCCCATTGGCTTTTTCGATACCAAAATGATTGGCGACCTGATGCAACGGATACAAGACCACCGGCGCATCGAGCGTTTTTTGACCACCCAAACCCTTGGCGTGCTTTTTTCGGTTGTCAGCCTCTCGGTGTTTGCCATCGTGCTGGCCGCGTACAGCTGGGTAATTTTGTTCATTTTTATTGTCGGGTCGGGCTTGTACATTGGCTGGGTTTGGCTGTTTATGCGCCGCCGCCGGCAACTCGATTATAAGCGGTTTTCGCAACTATCCGAAAACCAAAGCATGCTTATCCAGTTAATTACGGGAATGCAGGAAATTAAACTGAATAACTTTGAAACGCAAAAACGTTGGGAGTGGGAGCGGATACAGGCCCGTCTGTTCCGGGTGAATGTGCAAAACCTTACCATTGATCAGTACCAGCAGGCCGGCTCTGTTTTTCTGAACCAAACCAAAAACATACTCATTACGGTAGTGGCGGCTATGGCGGTGCTGAAAGGCGATATGACCCTTGGGATGATGCTCGCCGTTCAATTCATTATAGGGCAAATGAACAGCCCGCTTAACGAACTCATTAATTTTGCCCGGCTGGCGCAGGAAGCGCAAATTAGTTTGGAGCGGTTGGGCGAAATACACAACCAGAAGGAGGAAGAGGAAAAAGGAAAGCCTTTGCTGAATGCCTTGCCGTCGGATAAAACCTTCTATCTCGAAAATGTAGTCTTTCAGTACGAAGGGCCTCATTCGCCCAAAGTTTTAAAAGACATTACCCTGACGGTGCCCGAAAAGAAAATTACAGCCATTGTCGGGACCAGTGGCAGCGGCAAAACAACCCTGGTGAAATTGCTGCTCGGGTTTTATCTCCCGGCAAGCGGAAAAATAAAAGTGGGCGAAACCGATTTGCAAAGCTTTTCGCAACATTGGTGGCGTACAAAAGTGGGTGCGGTTATGCAGGATGGTTTTATTTTTTCCGATACCATTGCGTTAAATATTACAGTTGGTGCAGAGCGGGCCGATAAAGAGCGTTTGTTGTTTGCTGCCCGCATGGCAAACCTGATGGAGATGGTTGAAGGTTTGCCGCTGGGTTTCAATACAAAAATAGGGCAGGACGGGCACGGGCTGAGCCAAGGACAAAAACAGCGGATTTTAATTGCCCGTGTGATTTACAAAAATCCGGAATATTTGTTTTTCGACGAGGCAACCAATGCCCTCGACGCGAACAACGAAAAAATAATTATGGAGAACCTGAACAAGGTTTACCAGGGCAAAACCGTTGTTGTGGTTGCCCACCGGTTGAGTACGGTAAAAAATGCCGACCAGATTGTGGTGATGGAACGGGGCGGGATTGTTGAGGTTGGCAGTCATGAAGAATTGACCGCGAAGCGCGGTGCCTATTATAACTTAGTTAAAAACCAGCTCGAATTAGGTGCATAAGCAACAATGCCAGGCGGAAACGACCATATTATCAATCGCAGCGAAGAGGTTCAGGAAATCATCGGAAAGGAACCATCGTGGTTACTGCGGAGCGGACAAACGGCTTTGCTGATTTTTATACTGTTGCTTTTATTTGGTAGTTTCCTGTTTCACTACCCCGATATTATCCCGGCCCGGGTGGTGGTATTTTCGGAGAATCCCCCGGCACACATTGTTGCCCGCACCACAGCCCGTATCGATCATTTGCTGGTAGGCGACAACGACACAGTGCATAGCGGCGATGTGATTGCCATTTTGGAGAACGCGGCCGAGTATAATGACGTTGTTGCGTTGAAGTCGGCGCTATCAGGTGTCGATACCTACTTCAACCTGTTCGATACGATATATTATAAGGTATTGTCGCCCGATTACCGGTTGGGAGACATTCAAACCGATTACTCGTCGTTTTTGCGCCTATACAATAATTATATCGCGTTTTTGCGTTTGCGCTTTTACCTGCAAAAAGTAAAGTCGCTGAAAGACCAGGTGCACATGCAGCATATTTATTACGACCGTTTGTGGAGCCAGCGCCAAATTCTGGAGAGTTCGTACAACATCGCCCTGGAACAGTTTCGGCGCGATTCGGTGCTATTTAAAAAAGATGTCCTGTCGCTGATTGATTACAAAGCTTCCGAGTCGGCCATGCTTCAGAAAAAATTCAGTTTTAGCGAAAGCCGTACCGAATTGGCCGAAACGCAAAAGGACATTATCGGGCTGGAACAGGACGTGATTGGTGCCGAAAAGGAATACGCCGATCAGCAACAAAAACTTCAAACCGAATTAATTGAATCGTACAATGTGTTGAAAAGCCGGGTGGAAAACTGGTTTAAATCGTTTGTCCTTCAAACGCCGGTTGATGGGAAAGTTACCTTTACCAATTACTGGAGCAAAAACCAACAGGTTAAAGCCGACGATGTGGTGTTTACCGTTGTTCCGTTCAACGAGAGCCGCATTATTGGCCGGGTGACCCTGCCGTTGCGCGGTGCCGGTAAGGTAAAAGCCGGTCAGTCGGTCAATATTCAGTTCGATAATTTTCCCTACATGGAATACGGAATGGTGAAAGGGACCGTGAAAAGTATTTCGCTGGTACCTGCCAACGATACTTACATTGCCGAAATTGACCTGCCGCAGAATTTGAAAACCAATTACAATATACCTCTGGTGTTTAGCCAGGAAATGCAGGGCGATGCCGAGATTGTTACCGAAGACCTTCGGCTGATACAACGATTTATAAATCCGCTTAAATCGCTTTTACGATCCAATGTATTGGATTAGCCTGATAGCCAATCAGAAATTTCCGATAATTTTCAAAAAACACATCGAAAAGTTATTGTTGTTTGTTGAAAATTAGTACTTTTGCCAACCGTTTTTGGAGGGTTCTATCCGAAAACGAATGAGCCTGTATTTGTATTTGGCCTCAAAATCAATGTATTTGCAACTCATTTTTTTGTGGAATTTAATTATAAATAAATCGTTGTATGCCTACAATTCAGCAGTTAGTTAGAAAGGGAAGACAATCAAATGTAGTAAAGAGTAAATCTCCTGCATTGGATTCTTGCCCGCAAAGAAGGGGCGTATGTGTGCGTGTGTACACTACAACTCCTAAAAAGCCGAACTCAGCTATGCGTAAAGTAGCTCGTGTGCGGTTGACAAACGGAAAAGAAGTGAATGCTTACATTCCGGGTGAAGGCCATAACCTTCAGGAACACTCTATCGTTTTGGTACGTGGTGGTCGTGTAAAAGACTTACCAGGGGTTCGTTACCACTTAATCCGCGGTGCTTTGGATACAGCCGGCGTTGCCAACCGTACCCAGCGTCGTTCCAAGTATGGTGCTAAACGCCCGAAAGCAGCTAAATAATTTTTGATAGAGTAGAGTTTAGTGGTTTGGTTGAGTAAACGATCTCGGCAAGCGCCGAAGGAATTGAAGCTCAATTTTAGTCACAACCAATTCGAATAACACTAAAGAAAAATTGCAATGAGAAAAGCAAAACCAAAGAAGAGGATCATTTTACCCGATCCAAAATTTAACGATGTTCTTGTAACACGTTTTGTAAATGACTTGATGGTAGACGGCAAAAAATCGACCGCCTACGCCATTTTCTACGATGCACTCGATTTAGTAGCTGCTCGTTTGAAAAACGACGAAGTTGCCCCACTTGATGTGTGGAAAAAGGCATTGGAGAATATCACTCCGGCTGTAGAAGTAAAAAGCCGCCGCGTAGGTGGTGCCAACTTTCAGGTGCCAATGGAAATTCGTCCGGAACGTAAAGTTTCAATCTCAATTAAAAACTTGATTTTATACGCACGTAAACGCTCAGGCAAATCAATGGCGGACAAATTGGCTGCTGAAATTCAAGCCGCGTACAACGAAGAAGGTGGTGCTTTCAAAAAGAAAGAAGAAACCCACCGCATGGCCGAAGCTAACCGTGCGTTTGCTCACTTCCGTTTCTAAACCGGAACGGTACAATTATTATAAATCAAGAATAGGATATAGTAATGGCTAGAGATCTAAAATATGTAAGGAATATCGGTATCATGGCGCACATTGATGCCGGTAAAACAACAACATCGGAGCGAATCCTGTACTACACAGGATTGACCCACCGGATTGGAGAGGTACATGATGGCGCCGCTACCATGGACTGGATGGAGCAAGAGCAGGAGCGTGGTATTACCATTACTTCGGCTGCAACTACTACGTTCTGGAAGTACCACGACATTCAACATCAGATTAACCTGATTGATACTCCGGGACACGTTGACTTTACCGTTGAAGTAGAGCGTTCGTTACGCATACTGGACGGTGCTGTTGCCTTGTTTTGCGCTGTGGGCGGTGTTGAAGCACAATCGGAAACCGTGTGGCGTCAGGCCGAAAAATACGGCGTTCCGCGTATCGGCTTTGTAAATAAAATGGACCGTTCGGGTGCCGATTTCTTCGATGTGGTTTCTCAGGTACGGGCAAAGCTGGGTGCAAACCCGGTTCCTGTTCAGATACCAATCGGGGCTGAAGAAAAGTTCCTGGGAGTTATCGACCTGATTGAAAACTGCGCCGTAGTTTACACCGACCAGGGCGATAGCGGTTCAACCTTCGAAGTAACAACTATCCCGGCCGAGTTGGCAGAACAAGCTGCCGAGTACCGTGCCAAGTTGATCGAAGAAGTTGCCGTTCTTGACGAAGCCCTGATGGAACGTTTCTTTGAAGATCCGGATTCAATTAAAGCCGAAGATTTAATCCCCGTAATCCGTAGAGCAACCATCGAAGGGTTGATTGTTCCGATGATGTGCGGTTCTGCATTCAAAAACAAAGGTGTTCAACGCCTGTTGGATGCAGTTTGCGAATTCCTGCCGAGCCCGCTCGATAAAGGAGAGATTGTTGGTACCGACATCGACACTGGCGAACAAGTAACCCGTCAAATCGACGTAAAAGCCCCGTTTGCAGGTTTGGCATTTAAAATTGCCACCGACCCCTACGTAGGCCGTTTGTGTTTTGTTCGCGTATATTCGGGTATTTTGAATGCTGGCGACAGCGTACACAACTCGCGTACAGGCAAAAAAGAGCGTATCTCGCGTTTGTTCCAGATGCACTCAAACAAACAAAACCCGAGGGAACTGATCGAAGCCGGCGATATTTGTGCCGCCGTAGGTTTCAAAGATATTCGTACCGGCGACACCTTATCGTCATTGGATCATCCAATTGCGCTTGAGTCAATGGACTTCCCGGAACCGGTAATCGGTATTGCCGTTGAGCCCAAAACTCAAAAAGATATGGACAAGTTGAGCCTTGGTTTGGCAAAACTGGCTGAGGAAGATCCAACTTTCAAAGTAAATACCGACGAGGAAACAGGTCAAACTGTAATCCGTGGTATGGGCGAGCTTCACCTCGAAATTATTATCGACCGTTTGAAACGCGAGTTCAAGGTTGAATGTAACCAGGGTAAACCTCAAGTTGCCTATAAAGAAGCCATCAGCAAAGAAATTGAACTGCGCGAAGTTTACAAAAAACAATCGGGTGGTCGCGGTAAGTTTGCCGACATCATTGTTAAAGTTGGTCCGGCCGACGAAGGCAAAGAAGGTTTAACGTTCATCAACAGTGTAACTGGTGGCCGTATCCCACGCGAATTTATCCCGCCGGTACAAAAAGGTTTTGAATCGGCTATGCTGAACGGGCCGTTGGCTGGTTTCCAGCTCGACAGCCTGAAAGTAGAACTGCTGGATGGTTCGTTCCACGCCGTTGACTCGGATCAGTTGTCGTTCGAGATTTGTGCCCGTCAGGCATTCCGGAGCGCCGCTTCAAAAGCAGGCCCGAAATTGCTTGAGCCGATCATGAAAGCCGAAATTGTAACCCCGGAAGAGTACATGGGCGATATTATTGGCGACTTGAACCGTCGTCGCGGTAACGTGGCTGGTATGACCGACAAAGCCGGAGCCCGCGTGATTAAAGCGACTGTGCCACTGGCCGAAATTTTCGGTTATGTAACTACGCTCAGAACCTTGTCTTCGGGCCGTGCAACTTCGTCAATGGAGTTCTCGCACTACGAAGAAGTGCCACGTCAGTTGGCTCTTAAAGTTCTGGAAGAATTGAAAGGTAAAGTTGAATTATTATAAAATAATTTTAGTCATCTCATTATGAGTCAAAAGATCAGAATTAAGCTGAAATCGTATGATCACAACTTGGTTGACAAGTCGGCTGAAAAGATCGTGAAGACTGTAAAAACCACAGGTGCTGTTGTGAGTGGGCCTATTCCACTCCCAACGCACAAGCGTGTTTTTACCGTGTTGCGTTCTACTTTCGTGAACAAAAAATCACGTGAGCAATTTCAGTTGTCTTCATACAAACGTTTGATTGACATTTACAGCTCAACGGCAAAAACCATCGACGCCCTGATGAAACTTGAATTACCCAGTGGCGTTGAAGTAGAAATTAAAGTTTGATAACCTGTAAAAAAAGAAAAAATGGCAGGAATAATCGGTAAAAAAATCGGAATGACATCCGTGTTCAGTGTTGAGGGAAAAAACATTCCATGCACTGTGATTGAAGCCGGGCCTTGTGTTGTTACACAAGTGAAAACGGTAGAAACCGATGGCTACGAAGCTATTCAGTTAGGTTTTGGTTCAAAAAAAGAAAAGAACACAAGCAAAGCTGAATCAGGCCACTTCCAGAAAGCTGGAACTGAGCCGAAGCGCGAAGTTATCGAGTTTCGTGAATTGGAAGGCGAGTATAAGCTCGGCGACACCATTACAGCAGATGTAATCGCAGAAGATAGCTGGGTTGACATCGTAGGTACTACAAAAGGTAAAGGTTTCCAAGGTGTTGTTAAACGTTACAACTTCGCTGGTGTAGGCGATGCAACACATGGACAGCACAACCGCTTGCGCGCCCCGGGTTCATTGGGCGCTTCATCCTACCCCTCAAAGGTAGTGAAAGGGATGCGCATGGCCGGTCGTACAGGCGGTGCTCAAAAAACCGTACAAAACCTGAAAGTATTGAAAGTTATCCCGGAATCGAACTTGGTTATCGTTAAAGGTTCAGTTCCCGGTGCAAAAGGTTCAACCGTAATCATTTATCAGTAATGGAAATTCAAGTTTTAAATACAGCCGGAAAAGAAACCGGAAGAGCGGTTGTGCTGAACGACCAAATTTTCGGTGTTGAGCCCAACGATCACGCCATTTACTTGGATGTAAAGCAGTTTTTGGCAGCCAATCGTCAAGGGACCCACAAATCGAAAGAACGCGCAGAGATAGCCGGTAGTACCAAGAAGATTAAAAAACAAAAAGGTACTGGTGGTGCCCGTGCCGGTAGCATCAAGTCGCCGGTATTTATCGGTGGTGGCCGTGTATTCGGTCCCCGTCCCCGCAACTACGACTTCAAATTGAACAAGAAAGTGAAAGCTTTGGCCCGTAAATCAGCCTTGACTTACAAAGCCCAGGGAAGTAACATTCTGGTATTGGAAGACTTTGTTTTGGAAGCTCCGAAAACGAAAGAATTCGTAAAACTCAGTACTAATCTGAAAATTAACGACAAAAAGTCACTTTTCGTTTTACCGGAAGAAAATAAAAACATATATTTGTCCTCCAGAAATTTAGAAGGTGTTTCAGTTGTAATTGCCTCTGAATTAACTACTTACCAGATAATGAACGCAGGGAAAATTGTTTTTCTTGAGAGCTCGGTTGGTAAGATTGAAGAACAATTTAAGATTGAGGGGGATAAATAATGAGCGTTTTAATTAAACCCATAGTAACCGAAAAAATCACGGCTCAGGCAGAACGCTTGAACCGTTATGGTTTTGTTGTTGTAAAAGGCGCAGGTAAAGAGCAAATTAAAAAAGCAGTTGAATCACTTTACAATGTGAATGTTGTTGCTGTTAATACCATGATTTATGGCGGTAAAAACAAAAGCCGTTTTACAAAGAGTGGCGTTATCAGCGGCCGTACCAATGCCTTTAAAAAGGCTGTGGTAACATTGGCAAAAGGAGAGGCAATTGATTTTTACAGTAATATATAATTATAGAAATGGCAGTAAGAAAATTAAAACCAGTTACTCCGGGTCCACGGCACAAAATAATTGGTGCTTATGATACGATTACTGCATCAACGCCTGAAAAGTCAATGTTGAAGCCCATAAAAAAGACCTGAGGTCGTCACAACCAAGGTCGTATGACAATGAGGTATATAGGTGGTGGGCACAAACGGAAATACCGTGTTATCGACTTCAAACGCGAGAAAGACGGTGTTCCTGCTAGTGTAGAATCAATTCAGTACGACCCGAACCGTTCGGCCCGTATTGCATTGTTGGTTTATTCCGATGGCGAAAAACGTTACATGCTTGCTCCCAATGGTTTGGTAGTAGGCCAAACTGTTTTGAGCGGTGCAGGTATTGCGCCCGAAATCGGTAACTCCCTCCCACTTGCCGAAATCCCGTTGGGTACGTTGGTACACAACATTGAGCTTCATCCAGGACAAGGCGGCGTGATGGCACGTAGTGCAGGAACTTATGCACAATTGACCTCCAGAGAAGGAAAGTACGCTATCGTAAAATTACCTTCCGGCGAATCCCGAATGGTACTTGTTTCTTGCAAAGCTACCGTTGGTACTGTTGGTAATACTGAACACAACCTGGAACGCTCTGGTAAAGCCGGTCGTTCACGTTGGTTAGGACGTCGTCCTCGTGTTCGTGGTGTTGTAATGAACCCGGTTGATCACCCGATGGGTGGTGGAGAAGGCCGCGCTTCAGGTGGACACCCACGTTCTCGCAAAGGCTTGTTGGCAAAAGGTTACAAAACCCGTACGCCTAAAAAAGCTTCCAATAAGTATATTGTAGAAAGACGCAAGAAATAATTAAAGGAGTAGAGTATGAGTCGTTCATTAAAAAAAGGCCCTTTCATTGCCTTCAAACTTGAGAAAAAAGTATTGGCATTGAATGAATCCGGAAAGAAGTCTGTGATTAAGACTTGGGCCAGAGCATCAGTAATCTCGCCTGACTTTGTAGGGCACACCATTGCCGTTCACAACGGAAACAAATTTATTCCGGTTTATGTGACCGAAAACATGGTTGGCCATAAATTGGGCGAATTTGCACCTACAAGAACATTCAGGGGACATAGCGGAAACAAAAGGTAATTCCCGAGTTTCTTATTAACTATTAAAAGAATTTACGATGGGTGCTAGAAAAAGAAATAAAGCAAATGAAGTAAAGGAGGCTAAAAAGACACAGTACTTCGCCGTATTGAAAGATTGCCCCACTTCACCCCGCAAAATGCGCCTTGTGGCCGACATGGTTCGCGGTGTTGAAGTAAACCGGGCTCTGGATTTACTGAAGTTTTCGTCCAAAGAAGCTTCCCAAAAAGTAGAAAAATTGTTGATGTCGGCCGTTGCAAACTGGCAGGCAAAAAACGAAGGAACTCGTTTGGAAGAAAGCAATTTGT
>JBKEAN010000198.1:0-4334 GCA_047972415.1 Mangrovibacterium sp. | reverse complement strand
TTGCCGGTTTTTGCTATGTGGAATCGTGGGGGCACAACCGTTTTGTGGCTAACTCAGGCTTAATTGTGGTGAAAGATTATCGCGGCGGCGGTTTAGCCCGCGAAATAAAACACAAAGCTTTTGAATTGTCGCGCAAGAAGTTTCCCGATGCCAAAATCTTCGGTTTAACAACCGGTTTGGCCGTAATGAAAATAAATCACGAATTGGGGTATCGTCCGGTTACATTTTCGGAATTAACAGATGACGAGAGCTTTTGGAAAGGTTGTCAAAGTTGTGTGAATTACGATATTTTACAGCGTACCAACCGTACCAAATGCCTGTGTACAGGCATGTTGTTCGACCCGGCATGGGAGAAAAAGAAAGAAGCGGAAGAAGTAAAGCCGAAAAAAATATCATTGTTCGAGATGATTGGCAAACTTCGTCCGAAGGCAACAAACGGGAGTCGGGAGTCGAGTTTTAGTGTATTTAAACGTGTATAATAATATAGTGGTGGCATGGTTCGGCAGTCATTTCAGGATTAATTTTTCATAGAGCCAGGCTGAGTATAATGTCATAGGAATTTTCAGGATTAATTGTTAAGCAGCGTCAGTCGGGTGTAAGGTTAGTAAAGTTGTAAGTTTTCAGTCATGCTGAATTGATGCCGCCACTTTTTTTACAATCAGGTGAATGGCAGGGCGGTCATGATTAATCGGGGCTTTGCCACAATTTTCGTTTAAAACGGATGGCTGCTTCAAAATCAACAAAAAAATAAAAATCAGAAATGAAAGAAAAGGTAGTATTGGCGTACAGCGGAGGTTTGGATACCTCGTTTTGTGCAAAATACCTCTCCGTTGAAAAGGGTTTGGAAGTTTATACGGCAATTGCCAACACCGGAGGTTTTGGCAAAGAAGAGCTGGAACGCATTGAAAAGAAAGCGTATGAGTTAGGTTCGGAAAAGCATGTGACACTTGATGTTACCGATACTTATTACGAGAAGTGTATAAAATACATGGTGTTTGGCAATGTGTTGCGCAATAACACGTATCCGGTTTCAGTGAGTTCGGAGCGCGTTTTTCAGGCAATTGCAATTATTGAGTATGCCAAAAAAGTAGGCGCTAAATATGTGGCACATGGGAGTACAGGTGCCGGAAACGACCAGGTTCGTTTCGACCTTACGTTTCAAGTACTGGCACCCGATATTGAAATACTGACACCAACCCGCGACTTGCAGTTGACCCGTCAACAGGAAATAGACTACCTGAAAAAACATGGCGTTGATGCCGACTGGAGCAAAATGGCTTATTCGATTAACAAAGGCCTTTGGGGGACCAGTGTTGGCGGAAAAGAAACCCTGACTTCAGATAAAACCCTGCCCGAATCGGCTTACCCGTCGCAGCTTGAAGTGAACAAGGAGCGCGAAATTACCCTCGATTTTGTTGAAGGTGAATTAAAAGGGGTTGACGGAAAACGCTATTTCAACACCGTTGAAGCCATTCGCGACCTCGAAGCGATTGCTGCCCCGTATGGTATTGGCCGCGATATGCATATTGGCGATACCATCATCGGTATCAAAGGGCGTGTTGGGTTCGAAGCCGCTGCCCCGATGATTATTATTAAAGCACATCAAATGCTCGAAAAGCACACCCTCACCAAATGGCAAATGTATTGGAAAGAGCAATTGGGTAATTGGTATGGTATGTTCCTGCACGAATCGTTGTACCTGGAACCGGTGATGCGCAACATCGAGAAGTTTTTGGAAGATACGCAGGATTCTGTCTCGGGTAAAGTGATTGTGAAACTGCGCCCATACCAGTTTGTGCTGGTTGGTGTTGATTCGCCTTACGACCTGATGAAATCGGACTTTGGCGAGTACGGCGAAATGAACAAAGCCTGGACTGCCGACGATGTAAAAGGCTTTACAAAAATAATGGGAACCTCCCTGAAAATCTATAATTCGGTGAATAAGAAATTTTAATCCGGAGTGATGAGCAAGATTAGAGTAGGAATTATTGGCGGGGCCGGTTACACGGCGGGCGAACTGATCCGGATTTTAATGTACCACCTGCAGGCAGAACTGGCTTTTATTCAAAGCAGCAGCAATGCGGGGAACCCCATTTCCGAAGTGCACCGCGACTTGCTTGGAGATACCGACTTGGTTTTTGTTGCCAAGCCCGATTTCAGCCAGTGCGACGTTATCTTTTTGTGCATGGGACACGGAAAATCGAAAGAATTTGTGCAGGCAAACGAAATTCCGGCATCGGTGAAAATTATCGATCTGAGTCACGATTACCGCTTAAAGGCTGCCGGAAACGACTTTGTTTATGGTTTGCCTGAGCTGAACCGCGAAACAATCCGACGATCGGCGTACATTGCCAATCCCGGATGTTTTGCAACGGGAATACAATTGACGGTGCTGCCCCTTGCTGCCGCCGGCCTTCTAACGGACGAGTTGCATGTACACGCGATTACCGGCTCAACTGGTGCGGGACAGGCTCCTTCGGAAACCTCGCACTTTAGTTGGCGCAACAGCAACCTATCGGTTTACAAAGCCTTTGAGCACCAGCACCTGGGAGAAATTACCCAAAGTGTGCGGCAACTTCAACCCGGATATACCAAAGCCATCAACTTTATTCCGGTACGCGGCAACCACACCCGTGGAATTTTCGTGTCAACTTATACCGAGTTTGCCGGAACGCTCGACGAGGCTCAGAAACTGTACCGCGACTACTATGCCGGACATCCGTTTGTGTCAGTAAGCACAGAAAACCCAGATTTGAAGCAGGTAGTCAACACGAATAAAGCCATTTTGCATTTGGAAAAACATGGAAGCAAGCTGTTGATTTTGAGTGTGACCGATAATTTGTTGAAAGGTGCCTCGGGACAAGCGGTGCAAAACATGAACCTGCAATTTGGACTGGATGAAAAAGCCGGACTGAATTTAAAACCGGTTTCATTTTGATAAAAAACAAAGGAAAAAATCCCAAAAACCCAAAATGAAAAGGAACTGCTTGATGGATTTTCGAGTTTGGTGTTTGATGTTTTTTTCTTTGGAATTTGAATCTTTTGATTTGGAATTTAAATTATGAAACTTTTCGATGTATATCCGCTCTTCAATATTAACCCGGTAAAAGCTGAAGGCTGTTACATGTGGGATAGCGAAGGCAACTGTTACCTGGATTTATACGGCGGTCATGCCGTTATTTCGGTTGGCCATAGCCACCCGCACTATATTCAGCGGATTACCGAACAGCTGAACCAAATTGGTTTTTACAGCAACTCGGTAGTCATTCCGCAACAACAGGAGCTGGCCGATAAACTGGGCAAGCTGTCCGGTTGCGACGAGTACCAACTGTTTCTGGTGAACTCGGGCGCCGAGGCGAACGAAAACGCCATGAAACTGGCTTCGTTTGCAAGCGGTCGAAAAAAGATTATCAGTTTCAAAAAAGGTTTTCACGGGCGTACCTCGGCCGCAGTGGCTGTAACCGACAATCCCAAAATAGTGGCGCCGGTAAACGAAACGCCCAATGCGGTCATATTACCGCTGAACGATTTGGACCAAGTGGTGCTGCATTTAAAAGCTGAAGATGTTGCAGCGGTTATTGTAGAAGGCATCCAGGGGATTGGCGGAATTGTGGTTCCCGATCCGGCCTTTCTCGAAGCACTTGAACGCGAGTGCAAAAAGTACGGCACTTTGCTGATACTCGACGAAATCCAGTCGGGCTACGGGCGTAGCGGAAAGTTTTTTGCTTACCAACACACCTCGGTGAAGCCCGATATTGTTACCATGGCTAAAGGAATGGGCAACGGGTTCCCGATTGGCGGAATCCTGATTCAACCCGAACTGAAACCTTGGTATGGCATGCTGGGAACAACATTTGGCGGTAACTATTTGGCTTGTGCCTCGGCTATTGCGGTACTCGAAATTATGGAGCAGGAAAAATTGCTTGAAAACGCCGCCAAAGTTGGTCAATACCTGATGGATGAGCTGTCGAAGTTCAATCAAATAAAGGAGGTGCGCGGACAAGGCCTGATGATTGGACTGGAGTTTTCGGAGCCTATTCAGCCAATCCGTAAAAAATTGCTCGAAGATGAAAAGGTATTTACAGGCGTTTCGGGAACCAATATTATTCGTTTGTTGCCGCCGCTGGCGCTGAGCATGGAACAGGCCAACGACTTTATTCGGAAGTTTGAAAAAGTGGTACTTGAAATTTATGCTGAAGCCTGATTGAAATTAGTGTCGACTGCATTTAAATCCTGACAAAAGTCATAAATTTACATTCGTGACTTCCAAGAGAAGTCGGTAAAAAATCGGGATAACAAAATACGAAAATATGAAAGTCGGAAAAATTGCCATT
>JBKEAN010000197.1:0-5326 GCA_047972415.1 Mangrovibacterium sp. | reverse complement strand
TGAATATCCTCTGCTGAAACTCGCGCTACGGAGCCGGTAACGTCGCTTTTTTTAACAACTCCATAGCCAATAGCCACCACTTCTTCCAAACCAATGGTTTCGTCTTGCATCGTAACATCAATCACTGTTTTATTGGCAGCGAACTCGACCGTTTGCATCCCCACAAACGAGAAAACCAACACATCGCTTCCTTTGGCCGCAATGCTGAATTTTCCGTCCATATCGGTAATGGTACCGTTAGTGGTTCCTTTCACGACAACGGTTACACCCGGTAGAGTTTGCCCACCGCTATCGCGCACGGTACCGGTAATTTTGCTCTCCTGGGCAGCCGGTAGCGGCGCGCTGGTATCGGGCGAAATAATAATTTGCCGATCCATGACCACATACTTAACTGCTTCGCCCTGGAATAGCTCATTCAAAACCGATTCAATGCTCTCGTTATTTGCGTCCACATCTACAATTTTGTCCACATTAATCAAATCGTTGTTGTAGAGGAACAGGTAATTCGAGTTGTTTTCGATTTCCTTTAAAGCGGCTTTAATGCTCGTTCTCTTCAGAACAAGAGAAATCTTCGTGTTTTGCGAGTAGCTGTCTGTTGCCAGAGCACTGAAGACAGACAGACAAACCAAAAATACGCTTAGCTTCATCATAATTAATACTCTTAGCCAGAGCCTCTTTCTGTCGAGACTCCTCGTTGGTTGATTTTTTTTCATAGATTTGAAATGTATTCGTTAATACAAAAATGCTTGCCTGAATAGGGGTTCAGGCGAAAAAAGCTGACAGGGAAGTGCGTCAACACTTTCCTGTTTTTTGTTTCTGCTGGGACGAAATATTCTACATAGGCTGTTTTGTTTAGGTTCCTGGGGGCGTAGTCTTAATTTTATTGGTATAATACAATCTTCCGCTTGCCACCATCAGATCCGTCAAAACCTGTCAGCTGTACAAAGCGGTATTGAAATGAAGTCGATAAACTGAGGTATTTTAAAACCTGGTCGAGGCTTTCGCCGTGGAAAGTGGCGGTGAAGTGGTAATTGAGCAAACGCTTATCGGCCACTTCAATATCCACATTGTACCAGTTTTCAAGCCGGCGGACCATTTCCTGCATAGGGTCGTCAGAGAAAATAATTTTCCCATCCTTCCAGCCGGTGTAATAATCCAAATCACCGGATTTTGAATATTCCATTTTATTTTCGCTGCGGTTATAGTCGGCTACTTCCGAAGGGTTTAACTGCAACAACTCGCTGGTTTTGCTGCCAACCTGCTGTTCAATGCTCACTTTCCCCTCAACCAAAGCCACCCGGATATACCCTTCATTTTCGTAAGCATTTACATTGAACGTAGTGCCCAAAACCTTAACAGCCAGGTTTCCGGTTTTAACTATAAAGGGATGGAGGACATCTTTACGGACCTCGAAATAGCCTTCGCCGGTCAGCTCGACCGTGCGGTTGGTTTGGCCACCAAACGAAAGCGGAAAGCGTAGCGAGCTGCCCGAATTGAGCCAAACCTGGGTGCCATCGCTCAATACCAGTTTGGTTTGTATTCCGTATGCCGCTTTCAGTTCCTGGTAAAATACTTGTTGCGCTGGTTCTGGGCCTGCCATTTGTTTGCCGCTGATGTAATTAATCACAAAGGAAAAAAGTACCGACAGGATTAAAACAGCAGCAGTTTGCTGTGCCCAACGCCAGTAACGCCGGTTTAAGTTGAATTGCGGGATGCGTTTTTTAGTTAACGTCAGTGCTTTTTCGAGGTTGATGGGACAGGAATATTGTAAGCTTTGTGAATCGCCCCAAAGCTTGCGATAGCATTCCCATTGGCGCATGTTTTCTTCCGAATGAGCTGCCCAATCAGCCAGTTGCTTGTTCTCGTCGTTTGAAGCCTGACCGCTGAACGATTTTATCAGCAGATGTTCTATATCGTCAGTTTTCACTTTAAGTTCAGGTTTTACACCTTAGACGTAAAGCGACGAAGTACACCCTACACGAAAATCTGATTATTTTTTAATGAAATTTAACGTTTCCCGATAAAACCGAAATTTGCTTATTTCACCGGACTAAATGCAGATTTTGAGAAAAAGTACTAGCATAGGCATATATTCTTTCAGCTCTACCCGAAGAATTTTGAGCGAACGGCTCATCAGCGCCTCAACGGCTTTTACCGAAATATTCATCTGCTTGGCAATTTCGGGATAGGTCATGCCTTCGAAACGGCTGTACTCGAAAGCTTCGCGGCAGCGGCCGGGTAACGAAGCGAGCGCTTCAACCAACTGCTCTTCAAACTCGTGCGAGAGTAGCAACGAGTCGGAAGCTTCGCCCAGGCCTGCCTCCTCGGTAAGCTCAACGGTATGCTTCTTCGTCTTGCTTTTGCGCAGGTGGTCGATACAATGATTCCGAACAACAAACGATAAATACGAATTCAGTTGGTTAATTTGAGTTGCGTTTGCCCGGTTTTCCCAAAGCTTCAGAAAACATTCCTGCACCAGGCTTTGAGCCAAATCCAAATCGCGAACATATAAATTGGCTTGGGCACACAGCGCCTTGTAATATTTTCGGAAAATGTAATCAAAAGCTTTTTCCTTGCCCTCGCAGAGTGAATTAAGCTGGAACAAATCTGTTTGAGTAGAAGTCTGAATCATAATAGTTTTTCAAATATATACGAACTAATTTAACCACCACTCAAAATCCATCAACAATTTATATCATTCAATACGCCTCTCTCCCGAAAACCGATGAAAGAACCAGCAGCAGCATTGCGAAAACGCACGGGGCAGCGGGTTTTATGTTGCAAGCCCCGGAACAAATTGCATGTTCTTTTTTGGCATTGCCGTGCTTCAAGGGCCGCCGGTAATCCTCTCTTTTATTGGCAAAAAAAGAACCGGGCTTTCGCCCGGCCTTCCCAAAACAGGCTATTATTAAGAAGCATACTAGATTGTATCCGGGCCGTTATCGTCATCGGTTGTTTCCGGGTCGTCGCTATCGGCATCGTCGTCATTATCGTCATCGTCCTTTGGGCCCGATGTGCCGCGTTTGTGCACGTTTTCGTTAATGGTGTCGATAATTTGCTTTATTACGGCTGCAAAATCGGCGTAAGTTGCGGGGTCGGCAACCAGCATCCCGTTTAAGTAGGTAATCAGGTTGTCGTTTATCAGCACCAAAAGCTCAGCCTTCAGCGTTGTCGCATTTTGCTTTTTCTTGTCTTTCGATTGGGACTCCTGAAAGTTCAAGTGGCTTGTTTCGAATTCGGACTCGGCTAGCTGTACTTCGGCAAGCAGTTCGGCCACGCCTGGTACAGCGGCAATGGCGGCTTGCATATCGTTTTCTTCCATGTCGGCCAGGAGCGAGCCCACCAGCGAGCTTTCGCTATCGTAACTGGCAACGGTTATGCTGCGCCCGTAGTGTTTTAACCGGGTTAAGAGGGTATTGGCCCCGTTGGCAACAGCCTTTTGGGGATGATTGCACGAACCTTCGACAAAGCCGAATAATGCGCGGATGGCTGCATCGCGCGCCTCATCTTTTACCTTTAATTCCGATTGTGCTTTCTTCCGTTTGATGGCCAGGGTTAGCTCCGCGTTTTTTTGATTAATCAATGCAAACAAGCCTCCCATTTGCGGGTTATTTGCCAGCGCACTTTTTGTAAAAGCCTTACCCATACGCCCCGCGCCAGCGTTGGCTTCGGTATTTTTACAGTTCGCACTAAGTTTTTCTACCTTCATTTGCTACGTTTTTAAAATTGTTATCTTCATCACATACATCGTTGCACCTGCCTTTTACAGGGCTAGGTTTGTAGGGTACTGCCCGGCGCGTAAAGCCTGCTATCAATAGCTTGTTTCGTTTACCGATGAAAAGTTACGACATTCCAATGATTCGATAACAACATATTGCCCTGAATTTTAAATAAATAGTTTGCTTTTTCCTGCTATTGTTATCCTTGCCAGGCCGGGCTTGTTTTTGCTGCTAAACCAACTTTTTTTGCCCTGTTTATTTTTCAGATAGCCTACCGGAACCATATTTTGGCATTTCTGGAGTACTGAAAAGCTTGCTAAATGCGTTTTCGTGGCTTTCTAAATTATTGAAAAGCCAACTTCTTGCGTTTTCGGGGCTTTCTTGTTTTATAAAAAGCGTTTTTTTGCGTTTTCGGGGCATTATAATTTTATAAAAGTGCTTTTTGGTGTGTTTTTGCCCTTTTTTAAAACTATAAAACGCAACTTTTTGCATTTTCGAGGTTTTAAAATTTCTTTAAAGCCTGCTTTCTTGTATTTCAGCTTTTAAAATTTTATAAAAACTATTTTTACGCGTTTTTGCTTTTTATAATTTTATAAAAACTGTTTTTACGTGGTTTTGCTTTTTCTGAAAAATTAATAACGATGTTTTTTGGCCTGTTTTATCGCCTTCAAGCTATCATTAAAGCCCGAAAACAGCCAATTGCTTGTTTTAACGAATTACGAACGGTGTATTTTAATGGAAAAAGAACAAGCATAATTACCATATTCTGTAGAATGAAACTAAATTGAACCTATCGGTAGCTGATTATGAGTCAAATTTGTGTAATTTGTGGATGTCTGTTCTTTTTGCGATAGTCCATTCGTTCTAAATTAACCATCAACTCCATGATTAAATATCCGTCGAAAATAAGCTTGGGAATTGTCGCTTTTTTGATGATAGTTTTGGGCGGTTCAGCTATTCTTATGCTCACGCAGCAAGCCTGGGATGGTTTGCTTGTTATTTTGCTTACAAGCGCCTTTATTGTTTGGTTGTTCCGAACTACCTATTATTTAATTGACGGGAACCGCTTATGCATAAAGTCGTTTTTTATTATCAACCTCACCATTGAAATAAGCACGATTACAAAAATTGAAGAAACCAACAACCCGCTAAGCGCCCCGGCACTATCGCTCGACAGGCTCGCCATTTACCACGGCAAGCGGTACCCGGTACTGGTTTCGCCAGCGAATAAAGCCGATTTTGTACATGCGCTCAAACACATAAACCCGGCCATTCAATTTATTCCGAAGAAAAAGAAACGGCAGGGGTAAAACAGTCGGGTGCAGCCCATCCGAATAATAGAAAGCCGCAAAAACGTAGCAAACCGGGTTTTCCGTTAATTGGTTTTGCCTTAATCAAGCGCTAGTATCAACGATTGTAGTGGGGCAAGCGCAACGGCAAGCTGTGCGCCCGTTTCGTTCACCTGTAAGTGGTAGTTGCGGCGTTCGCCGAGCTGGTCGGTTAAGGTATAATTGCCGGGGGCAAGTTCCCAGGCTGTTATGGTTTCGGGGTCGAGCTTCAAGCTAAACTGGTACGCCTCTGCATGGCTAAAATTGCTCAGCACAATT
>JBKEAN010000196.1:0-11472 GCA_047972415.1 Mangrovibacterium sp. | reverse complement strand
GTTCGTAATTGCGCACAATGTCGTTCCCAATTGATGCAAAAGCATAAGCCACAAAGTCGAAACCTTTAAAGTTGAGGGTGAGGTTCATGCCCATGGTAGCATCGGGAATCGGGCTGCCAATCTCCACGCGGTCGTCGGTGTCAATCACCTCGTCGTTGTTGGTATTCACAAAACGAATGTCGCCCGGCGAAGCATTGGCACCTAAGGCAATTTGCGAAGGATGGGCATCCACTTCGGCCTGGCTTTGGAACAAACCATCGGTTTTGTAGCCGTAGAAGTAGCCGATTGGTTTGCCAACTTCCATGCGGGCAGGCAAAGGCTGTCCCACGCCAAAACTTCCGCCCTGAACAAAACCGGTTCCGTTGTTTACTTCCAGCACTTCGTTTTTCAAGGTAGTCAGGTTATAATTTACGCTGAACGAAAAGTCTTTTGCAATATTTCCGCGATAGCCGACTGCAAATTCAAAACCACTGTTTTTCACCGTTCCGGCATTTACCGTCGGGCCAGCAGCACCGGGAGCTCCAATGCCCAGGATACCTGAAACCGGAATATTCCCAATCAGCAGATTGTTGGTTTTTTTGATGAAGTAGTCGGCGCTGATGTCCACTTTGTTGTTGAATAGTTTCAGGTCGGCACCCACATCAAACTGTTCCGATTCTTCCCACTTGATGGCCGGGTTTGGACTGGCCCCAACAGCCGTTCCGTTTACCAGCGAACCATTGAACACGTAAGTTGCTTCGCCGTCCAATTGCGAAATATACTGGTAATCGTCTATCTTGTCGGATCCCAGAATCCCGTAACTTAATCGTAATTTCAGCAAGTCGATTTTTTCCGAATTTTTCAGGAAACTCTCCTTGGTCAGGTTCCAACCCATGGTTACCGAGGGGAAATAAGCCACCGCATTGTCGGGGCCAAACTTGGTTGAAGCATCGCGGCGGAGCATGGCCGAAAGCAAATACCTCCCCTGATAATCGTACTGCAAACGTCCGAAATACGACAGGCGGCGCTGGTCGTAAACCCACGAGTTAACAGCTTTAGCACTACTTGTGCCAGTGGTTAGGCTCAGATCGGCAAATTCCCAGGAGTTGTTCGGTACATCGTAACCACGGCCTTCCAGGTGGTCGCCCCAGGTTTTATACACGGTTGTCCCAATGGTTGCCGTCAGGTGGTGACTTTCGTTAAAGATTTTATCGTAGGTCACAAAAGCATCAAAAGTGTAGTCGTTATAATTGTTCCGGGTTTGGAAGACGCTGCTTCGCGTTACATCAAACACTTTTCCGCCATAGCTGATTTGCTTGGAAAAGTCTTTCGATTTATCGTTATTGGTGTTAAAGCCAATGCGGGTGGTAGCCGTCAGGCCTGGCATCAGTTCAAAGTCGAGGCTGAAGTTGCCGTTCCATTTGGCCAAATTAGAGTCGTTAAAGGTATTCGCAATTTGCGCCATCGGGTTAATCACTTCGTTGCCCAAATTGGAAGGGGCCAGAAAGTAATCGCCGTTTTCATCGTAAACCGGCATGGTCGAAGGCATACTCAGCGCGTTGAACAATACCGAACCCAAGCCAAACTCGTTGATGGTTTTGCGGTCAACGCTGGTAAAGGTCACATTCGTTTTCAATTTAATCCAGTCCGACAAATCAGCGCCAAGGCTTAGCCGCGCAGTGCTGCGTTCGTAACCGGTTTTGGGGCCGCCAATAATCCCTTCCTGGTTCAGGTTTGATGCGCTCAGCGCGTAAACCATTTTATCGCTCCCGCCCGAAATATTCAGGTCGTTGTTGTACACCGGCGAGGTTTCGAACAATTCATCTTGCCAGTTCGTTCCGCGCCCCAAACCCGAAATATTGGGGAAAGGCAGTTCTGCACCATTGGCCGCATAGGCTTCGTTTTGAAGTACCGCATATTCGGTGGCATTCAACAGTGGCAGTTTCCGGTTGGTTTCCTGTATCCCAATCGAACTGTTCAGAATAACTTTTGTGACCTGGTTTTTCCGGCCCGATTTGGTGGTCACCAGAATAATCCCGTTGGCTCCAACAGTTCCATAAATAGCAGCCTGGGCGTCCTTCAACACGGTAATGGTTTCAATATCGTTCGGGTTGAGGGTGCTTAAATCGCCCTGATAACCATCGATGATGGCTACCGGCGAAGCATCGCCATTAGTCGAAATTCCGCGGATACGAATATTAAGAGCGGCACCCGGCGAGCCCGATTGTGCGGTTACGTTCACCCCCGACACGGTTCCCTGCAAGGCTTGCTCAACCTTGAGCGGCTTTAAGTTTTCAATGGTTTCGGCATTGACAACAGAAACGGCACCGGTAATATCGGCCTTTTTCTGAGTTCCGTAACCAATCACCACCACTTCGTCCACACCTACCGTTTCTTCTTTCATTACCACACTTATGGTGCTTTGTCCCTTAATATCGACCGTCTGCGGGCTCATCCCGATAAACGTAAATTCCAGTGTCCCATCCTCAGGCACTTGCAACGAATAGTTTCCGTTGGCATCGGTAATGGTGCCAACAGTAGTTCCTTTCAGCACCACGGTAACACCCGGAAGTGCCATGCCCGACTCGTCCAACACCTTGCCCGAGACCTTTTTCCCTTGCTGCTGTGTGGGTTTTGGCGGAGCGCTCTCGTCGGGTACAATCAGGATAATTTTCCCTTTGATACTGTAATTCAGTTGTTCACCTTTCAATACATCCGACAAAACTTCCACTACATCGCGATCGGTGTAATTGCCGCTTTTAAGCGCGGTATTTTCAATCAGCTCGTTCTTGTACAAAATGGAGTAGTCGGTGTTTTGCTCAATGTAGGTGAAGATTTCTTCCAAACTTTTGTTTTTGAAATCCATCGTAATTTTGGAAGATTGGGAATATCCAATAGCACTAACCTGCATAAAGGTAAGAAGGACTAACAGCGTTGTTATCTTCATAATCGTTAGGAGTTTTTTAAGCATTAGGCCAATGTGCAGCCTTTGCTTCACATGTTTTTTTTCCATAATTTTGGTTTGCATTTGAATATTAGTGTATTTATGCTCAGGCGAGGGTGGAAGGTAGGAGCTCCGCTTTCGCCTTTTTTTTAATCTACATTGAGTTCAATTTTTCGGTTATCAATTATTTTGTAGTTGATTGGCATATAAACTTTCAGGGCATCGAGCACCTGCCAGATGGTTTCCTCGTTTTTAAAACTTCCGCTAAACTCGGTATTGCCCAAGCGGTTCCGGTCGTAGTCGATATCGACATCGTACCAGTTTTCGAGCCGCATGATGAGTTCGCTGAAGGGGATTTTTTGAAAGTTCAGCTTGTTTTCGACCCAACTGTGGGCCAGGTTCAGGTTGGCTTGGCTTATCTGTTGGCCTTCGTCGGAAATATGGCACAGCTCGCCCACCTTCAGCACAGCCGATTGTTCGCCGCTTTTTACTTCGACCCGCCCTTTGAACAGGGTCACTTCGTTGCGGTTGAGCCGCTCGTAAGCCATTACGTTAAACTCGGTCCCCAACACTTTTACATCGCAGCGGGCCGTGTGCACTACAAACGGTATATTATTGCTATGCTGTACGTTAAAGTAGGCTTCGCCCTCCAGTTTCACCTCGCGGGTTGACTTGGAAAACGACGGATAACTAATTGAGGAATTGGCATTCAGCCAAACTTCGGTCCCGTCGGGAAGGGTCACTTTCGATTTTTCGCCGCGCGGGGTTTCAATCCGGGTATAGCCGAACAGCAGGCTTTCGCTTTTCAGGTAGAAAATAGCTGTAGAAATAAACAGGCCGAAAAGCAGGACGGCGGCAACAGCCGATAACCAATAATTGAGCTTGAAGCTGGTTTTTCGGGTTGAAGGGCTTTCTGCTTTGGCCATGCGGTACGACAAGTGTTGCCAACCGGCTTCTGCCGCCGGGTTTCGCTCCGGGTTCCAATGGCGCTTGATTTCGTCGAAACGGGCCAGATTCCCGAAGTCGTGCAACTGACTGGTAAACAAGCCATAGTCGCTGTCGCCCAATCGGCCTTCCAAATAGCGGTGGCATAAAGTCTCAAAGGACGGTTCGGTTTGCATCGTTTTTTGGTGTTATACTGTTATAACTCCGTCAAACAGCTTTTACCCATCCTGCAAAATCAAATTTTTTAAGAAATAATTTTCAACACCAGAATAATGATGCCCAAAGGAAGCTCGTTTGAAAATTTTTGGCGAAAAGCCTGGGTGGCCCGAACCAAATGCCGCTCTACATTTTTGATGCTGATTTGAAGCTGTTCTGCGATTTCGCGGTTTTTCAGCCCTTCAATTTTACTTAAAATAAAAACCTCGCGGCAACGGGGTGGCAGCGAGTCGATGGTTCGTTCAATCTCCAGTTTTAATTCTTCCTGTATCAGCAAATAAGGTTGGTCGCGAATGAAATCGATACGGTAAAGCTCTTCAATCTTTTGCATCGAATTAAATTCGATCTCCCTCCCGGAAATTACTTTAATAAATTTGATATAATCGAGGCATTGGTTGCGGACCAGCCGGAACAGATAGCCTTCGATGTTGATACTTTCAATACGTTCCTTCTTTTCCCAAATTTTAATAAATACGTCCTGCACAATATCTTCGGCCACTTGCCTGTCTTTGGTAATTCTGTTTGCAAAGTCGAACAAACGAGGAAAAGTGCGATAGAACAGCTCCTCCAATGCTTTTGGATCGCCTTGTTTAAACTGCCGGAAAAGTAAGGTTGACTTATTTGTATCGTTTCTGCTTTTGTCCACAACGTAGATTTGACTCGTAACAAATATAATCAGTTTATTTTTCTACCTGAAAAATAAAAAGCAGCTTGTACAACTGCATTGTTACCGCTGTCACGCCAGGTTTTCGCGACCCGGGAATACCGCTATTTTTAGCTGACACCGAAAATTCAACCGAAAGCTCTTCATGTCAACATGTTTTGTCACTACTTTTCATCAATTCCATTTTGCACTTGCTGAAATACACAAATTCTGATAAATTTGATTCCCCGTTAATAACCCCAAAACACCTGTATTGTATGAAAACCGGTTTAATTGCAGCCATGCGCGAAGAAATCATCCTGCTGGTTGATACCATCGAAAACCTGAAAGTTACCAAACTCGGAGTCCGCGAGTTTTACGAAGGGGCCATTGGCGGCAAAGAAGTGGTATTGTGCCTCTCGGGTTGGGGAAAAGTGGCTGCGGCCTCAACTGCAACTACCCTCATTAATAAGTTTGAAGTTGAACAACTGGTGTTTATCGGGCTGGCCGGTTCGTTGAAAGACCAACTGGAAATTGGCGACATTGTGGTGGCCGATATGCTGGTTCAGCACGATGTGGATTTGAGCCGGTTGGATGGTTTTCACCACCTGGAAGCACCGTTTTACAAAAAATTCAGGTTCCCGGTTAAAAGCGGCGCTCAAAAGCGTGCACTCGAAGCCGTAAAACAGTTTGTATTCAACCTGCACTCGAAACGCTACCCCGATATTTCAACCGAGTACAACCCAAAAATCCACATCGGAACCATTGGCACGGGCGACCAGTTTATAGCCAGCGAGAAAGGCCGCGAACGAATTGCCAATATCTTTCCCGAAGCGCTTTGCACCGAAATGGAAGGAGCCGCCATTGCCCAGGTAGCCAATGACTACAATGTGCCCTGCTCGGTTATCCGTATCATCTCCGACAAATCCGACGAATCGGCACACGAAACTTTTTCCAATTTCTTGTTCCAGAATATCAGCAAAATATCGGTTGAGATTGCCCGGCTGATGTTTGTATAGAAGAAGGTTGAAGTGTTGAAAAAGGTTGAAAATTAAAGAACCGGCTGCATCTTTCGGCTTCTCACTCTCACACCCTTTCTCCCTCTTTTTTAAACTTTTGCGTTTAAAAACTGAAACTAAACCCGGCGCGCCAGCTCGTACTACTGCCATAAAGCGCTTGGTTTTGACCAAATTCTGCCGTTCCGGAAACATTGGTAAACAGCTGGTTAATGTATTTACTGCCCAGTAGGTTTTGCACGTCGGCAAACACATGCAGCGTTCGCCGGTTCCGGAACTCGTGGTAATAGTTAAGCCCGGCTCCAAGGCGGTCAAAAGCAGGCAACTTCAATTGATCGGGTGTTGCAGTATTGTCGAAATCGTGTACTAGCATGGGTGCATAACTTTCGAACGAGCGATAGTAATTTACATTCAATTCCAAGCCTTTTAACAGGTTAAATTCGTTTTTAACATACAGGCTCAGTGGCGGACTGTTATCCGTGTTGTAGCCTTTCAATGCCAAATCGGCTGTGCTCACCAATTGGTTATCAGCGTCGTAAATAGCAACTACTCCCCCGTCTACGAAAGTCCATTTACCATACGATGCGGAAACATACAGATTGTAGCGTTTAAAGTATTTCATTTGCCCGCTAAACTCGGCTCCACGGTGAAACTGATTTAAGCCCGACAATACGGCAAAAGTTTCACTTTCGTTTAATCCGATGCGTTGAATATCAGTCCGCTCCTGCTGGCACATGGCATAGCCCCGCAGCGACAAAAAGAAGCGTCCGCTACTGAGTACCCATGCCAAATCGCCGCTATACAGGTTTTGGTTTTGGGCCGACGTGTTTTCCCAATTATCCTTTGCCGGAAATACAATATCGAACCGGGCCGGAGAGCTGGACGCGCCGGAGTTGAGTCGAAGCGATTGCTGCTCACTTAGCCGGTAGGTGAGTCCGGCTGCTATACGCCACCCCAACTGATCCAGCTGTTTTCGGTTTACCTGGTTGCTTCCGCTCAGGTAATTAAAATCGTCTTCTCTGTTCAAACTCTTTAAATATAAAGCTGCCTCGGCATAAGCAAAAGCCTGACTACCTGTTTTCTGTATCTTCCCTGCCAATCCGCCTTTCCGGATAATTGCCCGGTAGCTGTGATCAATTTTATCGGCCGCGTTTGTTTTAGGAAGAAAGGCACTTTGTAACAGGTTTTCCACGGCTGCACCAGTCCCGTTCACATCGGCAACAGAGGTAAAGCCCGAAGCTCCCAACAAATTGGCCAGGGCACCAAAGTGGTCGGCTGCATATTGCTCCAAATCAAACGAAAGAAACAGGCTGCTTTCTTTGCTGAACTCATGAATATACTGGCTTTGCAACCCTAGGCGGGTCGAACGGACAACATCGGCCCGGATTGAAACACCGTCGTTTTCCGAGATAGTCATTTCCGAGTTATAGGCTGCAATAGCGTCAAAATCAATCAATCCGCGGTCGGTCGACGGAATTTGTCCGGGTTCTGTTCCCTCAAGATAACCTTGCGGTGTTGTTGCCGCGCTGTTTCCCAACTCAACATACAATTGGCTCACCAACTTCGACTTCACCCGCAAGTGCCAATAGTGGGTAAACGTGGTTAGGTTGGCAATACCAAAACTACTGTTCCACCCGGTTTCCCGGTTGTCCATCAATCCCCAACCACTGTTGTGATCCACACCAAAACTGGCGATGCGCGATACCGAATCGGGGCGGGTGCGCAGGTCGGCTTGCCAGGTTCGCATGGTGTTTGTCAACAAAAAGTGGTGCATGTGATTGTATTCTTTGTACAGGTTGATGTACACACCGTAACTATCAAAGCCCGTGAAATCGCCAATACCGTCTCCACCCGTTCGATCCAGTTTCAGGCTGAAGGCAAACTTGTTCCGGCTAAGACCCGAGTGAACTGTGGCGGCCGTTTTCAGGTAACCATTCGCCCCGGTTGATGCGAGCACATTCACCCCGAATTCTTTATCGGGCATAAACGGTAATATGTTTATCAGGCTGGTTTGTCCCAGCTCGCTTTGCTTGCCCGAAGCCACTCCCGAAGTAAACTGCACCTGGTGCCCCCAGTCATTCATCCCTGTGAAAAGCGGGGTATTCATTTGTCCCGTTTCTGGGTTATTCATACTGATGCCATTGAAAACCAACTGATTTTGATTGGAAGCAAACCCGCGAACCCGGATTTCGGAGCTGTTGTAGCCACCTCCGTTCTCAATTTGGTAAACCGAAGGCTGTCCTGTAAACAGTTCGTTAAAATTGGCGCTTCCGGCTTGGTTCATCATATCCAGAACCGGCGTATTCCGGCTGAAAGCAGGATGCTGCAACGGGGCCACCCGGGCGGCAATTGCGCGTTGCTGCAAGCGTCCTACCGAAACAGGTTCGAGCCGGACGGCACCAATGGGAGTATAAATTCCGTCGTAGGTTGTTACATTGCAAAACTCGCTGTAAATACCTGGATGAATGGTCTCTAATTCAAAAAAAGCTGGTGGCAGTTTCATTTTAAAATAACCAAAACGGTTGGTGACCGTGTACACGCGGCTACCCCGGATTTGGACAATTGCTTTTTCGAGCGGCTCGGCAAACTCCTCTTCTGTTACACGTCCGTCAATCACCGCAGGCTGTTGCTTTGGTTGCGACCTTTTTTGCGACGAGCCCCTTTTTTGCCAGGGCAAACGAAATGCTTCTGCTGGTTGGGCTATTATCAAAATGATTCCCAGCACAACGAATTTGATGATGCGATTGCTGCTGTGCCTGCTGCTGTTTCTTGTTCTCATAGCTTCGCGCTTTTTCGTGTTGAGTTGAACGGAAAACCCTCAACAGAAAAACGAAAAAATCAGGACAGCAGTATTTCAACCCTCAACTTTAAGAACAAGTTTCTAAATAATTCTTAAAACTGCCTCCAATAATTTCGTCTGCCCTCACTTTGGCACAGTAGTTGAAACCTACTTTAAACTGTTTGTCCGAACACAGCGGGCAAGCAATCGCAAACAGAGTTTTTTTCATACATACACAGAGAGACGTAAAAGCAAGCGCAGAGGCGCTTGCTTTTCTTAATAAAGTGTCAATGAAAATTAAACTGTTCTTAACAATTCTTAATAAGGCCCTGTTTTGCGGTACAAAAGCTATTTCTGGCACAGTAGTTGAAATAAGATAAACATCGTTTACCTCGAAGCCAGGAAACGAAAACAGAAACAGAGTTTTTTCATACATACACAGAGAGAGAAAAGGTTGGAAGGCAAGCACAGAGGTGCTTGCTTTTCTTTTTTATTGCTAGTTTGAGCCGAAAAAGCCGCTTGCTATCCAAACGACTTTTTTTCATTTTACAGTAGAAATCTACTGGTTATTGCTTCAATCCGCTGCGTTCGAGCAGGGCGTCAACACTCGGTTCCTGTCCACGGAAACGCTTGTACAGTGTCATTGGGTGCTCACTTCCGCCTTTTTCCAGAATGTTTTCCCGGAACGAGTCGGCTGTTGCCCGATCGAAGATACCATTCTTTTGGAAAACCGAATAAGCATCGGCATCCAGCACTTCGGCCCACTTGTAACTGTAGTAACCGGCATCGTATCCTCCCGCAAAAATATGTGAAAAGGCAGTACTCATCAGCGCCCCTTCAACGGGCACCAGCAGCTCGGTGGGTTTCATAACACGGGTTTCAAATTCGGCAATGCTTTCGGTCATCGGTTCCGTTTTTGTGTGGTAGGCCATGTCCAGCATCCCAAAGCTCAGCTGCCGCTCCTGAAAATAACCCGCCTGAAAATTTTTGGATGCAACCAATTTTTGGATGAGTTCTTCGGGTAGTTTTTCGCCGGTTTCAAAATGAACGGCAAACTGGTCGAGCCAGGTTTTTTCGTAAGCCCAGTTTTCGTGCATTTGTGAGGGCAGTTCCACAAAATCCTGGTAAACGTTTGTTCCGGATGTTCCGGGGTACCGACACTGGCTGAGCATACCGTGCAGTGCGTGTCCAAACTCGTGAAGGAAAGTGGTCACCTCGTCAAAAGTAAGCAACGAAGGCGTGGTAGAAGTTGGCTTGGTAAAGTTGCATACAATGCTGATATGGGGCCGTTTGTTTACACCGTCCTCCATATATTGCGAGCGGTAATCGGTCATCCAGGCACCCGGGCGTTTCCCTTCGCGCGGGAAAAAATCGGCATAGAAAACCGCGAGAAAATCGCCGTTCCCGTCAAACACTTCGTAAACCTTCACGTCGGGATGATAAACTTCAATTTCGCCTGTCTCTCTAAATTCAAGCTCGTATAACTGTTTGGCAAGGCCGAAAACCCCGCTGCCCACATTCTCCAATTTAAAATAAGGTTTTACTTCCTCCTCGTTGAACCCGTAGCGTGCATTTTTCAGTTTTTCCGAATAGAAAGCCCAGTCCCAGCGCTCAATTTCCCCATCAAAACCAAGGTCACGCGCAAACTGGCGCACCTCGGCCAGTTCGGTATTGGCGGCAGGTTTCGAGGCCTGGTGCAAGTCGTTCAGAAAATTGTTTACGCGCTCGGGCGTTTCGGCCATGCGGCGTGCCAGCTTGTATTGGGCGTGCGACTGATAGCCCAGCAGCTTAGCCTTTTGGAGCTTGAGTTCGAGTATTTTTTTAACGATAGCTTTGTTATCGCGGTCATTGTTTTGGTTTCCTTTGCAGGCCGAGGCACGGAACAACTTTTCGCGCAAATCGCGCCGTTCCGAGTACTTCATAAAAGGCAAAAAACTGGGCTGTTGCAACCCGAACAGCCAACCTTCCTTTTCCTTTTGTTTGGCCTGAAACGCAGCAGCATCGCGCACAAAAGTGGGCAATCCGCCCAGCTCGGCTTCGTCGGTCAGGTGCAACTCAAAAGCGTTGGTTTCGGCCAATACGTTTTGCGAAAACTGCAAGCCCAGCTTACTCAATTCTGAGGTTATTTTGCGATAAGTTTCTTTATCGGTCTCGCTCAGGTTGGCTCCGTTGCGAACAAAAGCCTGGTAGGTATTTTCAAGCAGGGTTTCCTGTTCTGCCGTCAACGCCAGCCTGTCCTTTTGCTCGTACACCATTTTTACCCGGGCAAACAAACCGGGGTTCAGACTGATGTCGTTCCCGAATTCGGATAATAAGGGCGCTACTTCCTGGGCAATTTGCTGCATCTCGTCATTGGTTTCGGCCGAGTTTAGGTTGAAAAAGATACCTTGTATAATGCCCAGCTTTTCGCCCATTCTTTCCATTGCCTCAATCGAATTGGCAAAATCCGGAACCTCCCGGTTATCAATTATTGCTTGCATATCGGCCCTGGCCAGCGCCACAGCTTCGTTGAAAGCCGGCAGGTAATGTTCGTTTTTTATTTTGGTGAAGGGTGCCGTATCATGCAGCGTGTTAAACGGCTGCAACAGTGGGTTCGGCGCAAGGCTTGTGTTTGTATCCATTTGTGTTGTTGTTTAAGTTGAAGGACATTCAGTGGTCATTCAGTGGTCATTCAGTTGTCATTTTTTTCACAATTAATGACCACTAATGACCACCTAAGACTATCTAATGGCCACCTAATGACCACCTAATGATCAGTCTTCTTTTTCTTCTTTTCCACCGACCAGCCAAATTTGCCGATTTGTTCGCCCACTTTAAAATAATGTCCGTGAACATAACAAATCGGGTTCGCCTTTTTCAGGCTGAAAGCACCGGTTTCCGGATCAAGGTAACGCTCATCAGCAATAACGTTGACCACTTCGGAAATAAACATATCGTGCGTACCAAGGTT
>JBKEAN010000195.1:0-11973 GCA_047972415.1 Mangrovibacterium sp. | reverse complement strand
GAGTCTTCCAAAACCAGAGCCGCTTCCCAATGCTTACCATCTTCAGAAACAGCTACATTGAGGGGAGTACGGTGACCCTTTGACGCATTCATTGGTGTTTTTACGTGATTGTAAACCACTACATGGCGGCCATCTTGCAGGGTAACGGCGTCAATTCCCGAGTTGTTATTGGGCAGGCCAGATGGCTGCATCAATCCCCAGCTGCGGCCCTCGTCTTTTGAATAAGCTGTAGCAATAACCGCATTGCGGGTGCGAACCAGTGTTTGAAGCGAACCGTCCGGGTGTTTCAGAATAGCTGGCTGAATGGCCAGGTACATTTTGCCATCGTTAATGTAGTCGCTTTTCTCCCAGCTGCGGCCTTCGTCTTTTGTAAATTCGAAATAAGTCCGCCAGCCTCCCTCTCCTTCAGCGCTCGTCGGGCAAATGAGGGTACCATCGGCCAACAATTCGGGTTTGTTTTTAATCGGTCCCAGGATTCCATCGGGCAGTTTTTCCGGTTGCGACCAGCTTCTACCTCCGTCGGAAGAGCGCATCATCATGCCCCACCATTGCGAAGGACTTGGTCCGATTTTATAGAACAGCAGCAAATCCTTGCCGGGCAGTTGGAACAACACCGGGTTCCAGGTCGGGTAACGCAGCGTGTCGTTTTGCACGCCGTTGGCCACTTCAACCGACTCGGTCCATTGGCCATTTTCATGCCGGCTCACCCAAATACCGACATCCGGGTGACGTTCGTGTGTACCGCCAAACCAGGCTGCCACCAAGGTTCCGTCTGCGGTTTCGGCCATCGTTGCCGAATGGCACGAGGGGTATGGCGCTTTTTCATAAATAAATTCATCCACCAAGATACCCTTGCGCCAGTCTGTTTTTTTAGTTTCGGCCTGAACTTGGAAAGCCCAAATCAGAGCTATGGCGAAGCATAAAATCTGTTTCATATTGAGGTTTTTGTTATCATTGTTGTCATTTGTTGTTTCTGAAAACTGTAACTGTGACCGAAAACTGAGACTGAGACTTCAAGCCATCACAGTTTCCCGGTTAATTTGCCAAGATCGGCGCGGCGGGCTAGTTCCTTGCCATCAACTAACACATACAAACCCTTTCCCCGGCCATACTTCTCACCGGTTTTGTCCCACACAATGGTGAGCAACTTTCCGTGGTACAGCACCTTGTCCAGGCAAAACCAATCCCATTTAGCTTCGGGGACAAGCGGATTCACCTCCAGCACCTCGTCGGCACGGGGGCGCAAACCAACCAAACCTGTAATTATCAAATCATTAAAAGTTGAATGATTGTAATAGCGGCTGCGTTCTTCGTCGCCTTTCAACCAATAGCCGGTACTTTCGTCGAGGTACTCGCCAATGTACGGACGTCCGCGGTAATGCTGCGACTCCACATACAGCTCCATCTGCCGAAAATAAATGCTATCGCCTAGCACATCCTGGCGGTAGTTATTCAGCAAATTAGCTAAGCCAGTGAGAGTTTGCGAAGTAGCAAAGGGCCAGATAGCGCCGTCCCACTCACATTTACAACAGCCGTGCGAACGAAAATCGGGATGGCGACGTTCGGCCGTGGTTAATCCAAACGGGGCCGAAAAGCCGTTCACATCGGTTAGTTGTTTCCAGGCAATGCTTTTGTTTTCAGTCGGCAAATTGAAATACCAAGGGATGAAGCCGATTTCTTCACGCACTTTGGCCGACTGCCCATCTTCTTTTACCGTTTCGTAAAACTGGTCATCAGCATCCCACAAGGTCGATTCGATGAGTTGCTTCATGGTATCGGCTTTGGCAGCATACAAGGAAACCAGTTGCAGTTCGTCATTCATCATGGCCATTTCGGCCAGAGCCAAGGCGTTTCCGTACATGTACGAGTTGATGGTTGGACGGCGGTTTTTCACCCGGCGCCCACCGCTGATTTGCTCCTCCATGCCATCGGCCACATCACTTTGCCAGTAAAGTCCATCAGACAAACGGCGGTTTTGCTCCCACCAGCTGTAGTCGGCTTTCAAATCGGGGAACAGATCCAGCAAATAAGCTTTGTCACCGTTCACGTAGTAATTGTTCAACATAGCCCAGGCTGTCCAACTACTAAATTTATGCAACTTGTCCATAGGCTTTCCTGCGTTGCCCCGGTACCAGGTATGCAAGTTTTGGTTCACATACTGCGGGTCGTGCAGCCATCGTCCTTCCATGACGTGGTGTCCGATGGCACAGGCAATCAGGTTATACTTGTCGGCATAGCTGCGCTCCACCAAAAACTCGGTAATTCCCCAACCAACAGGCGTTTGTTTTATGTGCTTGCGGAAAGTCCACCAGCGGTAATAGTACATTTGCTCGAAATTATCCTGCGGACACTCGAACAGCGGGATATTGGCTTTCATCCAGTCCCAACTCGCCGAATTAGGTACAGCGAACGAAAGGTTTTCGTCCTCCATCCGATTAAAATAGTCCACATAATGCTTGTAACTCTCCGCTTGAAGAATGCCTTTTTCCTTTTGTTTTTTGGCGCCGAAAACATCGGTTCCTGCAAAACCGAACAAAGAAAGCATCCCAATAGCACCAATTAGAAATCTTACATTGAAATTTCTGAACATGCTTAAAGGGATTTCATTGTTAATGAGTAGATTGACCAAGCCGATCGGGCTAATTTCTCCCCGTTTTGTGTCATGTCCCAATCCTGGTCGGTTGGTGTATCCACATCGGGAAAGCGGCGTACATCGCCCGTTCTGAAGCAAATGCGCTCAACAGCCTGAACCGGTGCAAAGCACATCCCCGTCGATTTCTTTTGCCCATCAACATAAACATAGAAGAAGCGGTTGCCGCAGCTGAGTTCAATACGGATATCATACATTTTTCCGGCTTCGTAATTTTGAATAGTCTTCATCCGATAGCCATTTTTTTGTTGAAATTGCCCTTCCGCATCGAAACTGAGACGCAGGGCCGCCGTACCTTTTTCATCCATCAATTCAATATCCAATCGGCCGCGATCGGTTTGGTCAGCCTTGATTTTAAATTCAACAGCCACATTTTCTGCCCTTGGAAATAATCGTTCTGCCTTAGCATAGTCGCATTCATCCGCATCGGCAAGACTTAGGTTCCGCAGGCCCTTTGAATCTTTCTCCACTTTCACTGGTGCCCATAGCGGACTGTAAATATTCCAGCGATCCAACTCCGAGCCGATCGTCATCTGATCAAAAACCTCGTTTACACTGGCGGTTTCCTTATCGGCAACCGGGATAGGAATCTTCGACACCCAAATATCTTCCTTGTTCATGCTGTAAGTCACCCACAGGTTGCCGTCGGCAGGCTTGCCGTTACCTTCCGCAATTCCACGAACGTATTGCGGCCCGTACGATTTGTAGTTACCGCCGTAACGCATCGGTGAAATTTCGCCGTTTACCAGCAACAAATTGGTGTAGTTCAGCCCGTCGTCGCTGGTTGATATAGCCAGCGGCCAACGGAAATCAGACGGGTTATAAAGGGTGGCGTAACGGCCGTCCGACGTACGCTGCCCCCAAATTTTGGCATTGTTGTTTACAAAGCCCGGTGCACGTGTTGGCTGAGTCCAGGTCGCGCCTTCGTCGGTACTAACAGCTACCAGGGCATGCTTCCACAAACCAACCACTTTGCCGTCGGGAAGGTGGTAAAAGTTGAAGGCTTTATAATCGCCCTTGAGGGAAATCAGCGGGTCATCACGATCGGCTTCCTCATTCCATTGCTGTGTAAGCAACCGGTTCGAGAGCAGTTCGTCGCAGGCCCTCACAAAACCCTTGTCCTTGCTTTTCTTATAAAAAGGAAGCGTGGTGTTTTTTTCGTTCCAGCCGTGGTTGTAGCGCAAAAAACAGATCGATCCGTATGAACCGTCGGCATAAATTTCGCGCACCACACGCCCAATACCGTTTCCATCATTCGGGCTATCCTTGGCATGAAGCGAAATGGCAATGTAGGCCAGTACCAACAGGCGATTGTCCTTGCTCACGTAAAAACCCATGCGTTGGTGGTTTATCGACTCCACGTTGCGGGCAACTGCCGTATCGCCTTCTTTCGAAAAACCATCCGGAATTTTGTAGGCCGGGAAAATCACCTCAGGCTTAGTCCATTGGTAACCATCGGTCGATTTTTGGAGCAAGGTTGTTCCCGGCGGAAGATGCTCGCCCACCGGGTCGTTCAGGTATTCCAGAAAGAATGTGTTGTTCCAGTACGCCAGCATGGGCGCGTGGTTGTAGGTCCAGCCCATGTCCTCGGCCAACTCGGGATGTTCTCGGTTGGCTCGAAAAGTCTGCATATTGTGTACCCCCATTGCCGGCGACAATTGTCCGTGGTGGTAGTCGGGATTGCTCAAGGTGGTTCCCGTGTAATGCGGTAGTTCCTGTGCCTGGATTGAAACCGCACCAAGCAACAGCGCCAAAGCCAGCAAGCCTGTTTTCATTGTTCTGTTTGTATTCATCGTATTCAAGTTTGAAGAATGTGGCTTCCTAAAAAGTCTTTGTGCTTACCTTTACGCTTTTTGTGGTGAAATTTATTTAACCAAAAAGCGCTCAATGTATTTCACCAGGGGGCACAAAAAAAAAGAAAACCAGAAGCCTTTGATTTCGGTCAGCCTCATTCCATCCGTTAAATTCATCATCAATCACTTAGTGGTTGTGTCGCTTTCAGGGCATCGACAACCGATTTTTTCACTTTAAATATGGTTCCATGTTTGTGGCCTTCGGGCAACGAAACCTGGTCGGAGATGTTTTCGAACGATTTGAAATCGTGGGTACGAGCACATCCGTAGTTCATTTCACCGTAGTTATCGTAGTAAATCAGGTAGTCATCGCCCACTTTCCCTACCGTTGGCCCTTCCGTTTTAAAACCTGTAAAAGGGTCCGACACCTGATTCCACGGCCCAAGCGGGCTTTCGCCAAAAGCCACTTTTATGTTCCGCATCGGGCGGGTGTTGTCTTTCAACACCAACACGTAGTCTTTCGCACCGCGTTTCACAATGACGCAATCAATGACGCTGAAACCCGGGTCGAAAAACAATTGGCTTTCGCTGAACGTCTTAAAATCCTTCGTGGTGGTGTAATACATGCGGTGGTTATTGCGTTCCTCCTCTTCGCCTTTTTCAAACTTGAAGGGTACGGTTGATGCCCAAATAATCATGTATTGCTGCTGCACGTCATCATAAAACAATTCGGGCGCCCATACATTCACCGTCGAAGTGTCGGTCATTACCTGAATAAACTGTTCGGGCGACCAGGTGATGAGGTCTGTTGAACTGGCATAGCCAAAACCCAAATCGCCTCGCCATGACGAGGTCCATACGAAGTGGAACGTGCCGTCGGGACCTTTAACAATCGACGGATCGCGCATGACCTTTTGTTGCCCGACTTCGGGTTTGAGCCAGGGGCCACCCAGGTCGTTCCAATGGTAGCCGTCTTCGCTGTATGCCAGCATCAATCCCTTGTCGGCTGGTTCGCGGAAGGTGCTGAACAGGTAATATTCTTTTTCCTTCGAACACGAAACCAGCGCCAACAGGGCAATCCAAAGTATTCCTATATGTCTTGAAGCTTTCATTATCGCTTATTTTACGCTATCCAACACCAACACATAATCGTGTCCATCGCCGGGGTCGCCCGGAGGATCGAAAGATTGAATGCCACTGTTTTCGAAGCTTCCTATCTTGGTGTATTCTCCGTTTTTCGGATTGAACCAACTGGCTACAACCTGTTTCCCCTCAATCTTGCCCATCTGTACGGGGATTGCCCGGCCGTTGTAGCTATAGACAAAGGCATAATCGTTACCACGGGTCGCCACCAGGTAATCGTACTTCTCCCCATTTTGACCTTCGGCAATCAGGCTTTGGTCGGGTACGCGGTCGAAGTACGGGCGCGACAGCATCAGATCTTTAATGTAATGCATCTGTTGGGCGCCGGCTGAGTTTATCGCTACATCCCAGTTTTCTTTGGCGCCGTAGGCTGCCGGACCGTCACCTTTATTGAACTGCATCACGGCACTATGCCCGTAGGTGTAACCAAAGGCGCCGGCAAAAACCGACCAGTAAGCATAGCGGCGCACATCGGCGTCGTTCCAGAAGGGTTGCAAGGTGTCGTGCAAGCCCTGGGGAATACCTTCGTAAGAGGGTTCGCCATCAATAGTTGGGCGAACCGGGGACAACTTAAGGTCGTCAACAATATAACGCCAGTTGTCCTGCCCGTAAGCACGTTCGGTATCGTCCTGGTCGTAACGGCGGTGGCCGGATTGAATCATGTGAAAGTCCATCCAGCTCTCGTTGTTGAACCAGTCGCTCGACGAACAACGGCCTCTGGGGTGGTACGTAATCAGGTGATTGGGGTCGTTGGCACGAAGCGCCTGCCCCAAATTGTTCCAGGTCACAATCGAGTCACTGCCCATCGTGTCGCCGCCATTGAGCCAGATAATGTTTTTACGGTCTTTGTAGCGGTTGGCAATCCACTGCCCGTAAGCCGAAGCCTCGTCCCGCGAAACCCCGCCATCCTTCACGTTGTTTCCCCAAACCGGCACCAAGGCCATGTAAAGCCCTTTTTCTGCAGCCAGATCAATGGCATAGTCCATGTTGTCCCAATAATCATATTGGGTTGAATCGGCAAAATCGGCTCCCTCGGTAACCAGTGGCGTTGCCACATTGTGGTTTACCAAAGCCGAGTCGCCGTGCAGGTTTACGGCACCCAGGCCGTGCAGCACCATCACCTGAATGACATTGAAACCTTTCTGCTTCCGATCTTCCAGGTACTGCTCGGTTTCGTTACGGTCGAGCTTGGTAAAAAGCAACCAGCCGGTATCGCCCAACCAAAAGAATGGTTTTCCATCTTCGGTTTGGAAGAAACGTCCGTTTTCCGAAACCTTGAGTAATTGAGTTGGCTGCTGTGCTTCGTTTTTTACCTGCGGCGTGCACGAAGCAAACAGAGCTGCCAGACCGATTGAGTAAACTAATTTCTTCATTGTCCGTTATGTTTTGTTTATTGGTTTTTTGCTTTTAACTGTTTTTGACGTCTTCTCCAACCAATCCAGGTTAAAGCCGGATCAACCGGTTCGTTGGGATAAGCCAGCGAGGCCAGGTATCCCACAGTCATCAGGATGACGTGGCTGTAAACGCCAATCATGTATTTGTGATGCGTGTAGTTGAATTCACCCAGGTTGAGCAAAATTCGCTTCTGTCCATCCAATTCAAACGAAGTTGAAGTGAGCATAGCCCAAGCTGTAAACAGGATACAGGCTCCAATCCCCCAGTAAAGGCCTTTTTTGTTGGCGCGGGTACTGAAAATCCCTAACAGGAACATTCCTGCAATACCGCCAGCAAAAATGGAATATAGCTCGAATACAATGCCAAGCACCCCCTCCCCTCCAATATGCACATAAATCAACGCAATACCCACCGCGCCCAAGCCGGCCAAAATGATAAACAGCTTTCCCATGTGCAGCATCTCGCGATCCGTGCTGTTCGGGCGTAGGCGACGGTAATAATCGGTCATCAGAATAGCCGATAAACAGTTAAGATCCGAATCCAGGCTGGAAATAGCAGCTGCCATCAGGGCCGAAATAATCAATCCTACTACCCCAACCGGCATTTTGCTTAGGATAAAATACGGGAAAACCCCTTCGGGTTCAATTCCTACAGGCAACGCATCTCCTGTTATTTTATAATATGAAAACAATGCTGTACCGATAAACATGAACATTGCCCAAACCGGTACACTCAGTAAAACCCCCATCAGCGAAGCCCTGATAGCAGCTTTATCGGTCTTTGCCGTTAAATAGCGTTGTACAATGGTTTGGTCGGTGCCGTATTTCTGAATCGCGTAAAAAATACCATTGAATACCATCACCCAAAACGTAAGGTGTACAAAGTCGAAATCGAACGGACCAAAGCCAATATGCCCGTTTTCCATGGCTACGTTCCAAACAGCCGCCGGCCCTCCTTCGGGTGTGAACAGCAAAATAAACAACGAAACCACGCCGCCAATAATGAGTAAAAAGCCCTGAATAACATCGAGCCAGATCACCGCTTCGATCCCTCCCATCAAAGTCAGCAGAATAACGGCAGCGCCAATTACCCAAATAATGGTAACCGTGTCAATACCAATCATTTTACTCATAGCCAAGGCAATCAGAAAAAACACTGTTCCCATTTTTGAAAAGTGGGTCAGAATGAAACTTACCGAGGTGTACATGCGGGCAAAAAAGCCAAAACGTTTCTCGAAATACTCGTAGGTACTTAACTGAATCACATGGCGAAACAGCGGTACCACAAAACCAACAATGGCTACCAGCACAACTGGCACCATGAGTCCCTGAACCAGCAAAATCCAGTTCGACTGAAAACCCTCGCCGGGATAAGCCAAAAAGGTAATGCTGCTGATCAATGTTGCCAAAATGGACATACCAATGGCCCAGGACGGAATGGAACCAGATGCTTTAAAATAGCTATCGGTATTCTTTTGTCGGTTTGCAAACCAGAAACCAGCCCCCAGCGAAATAGCCAGTGTTAAAAAAAGAATCAGGTAATCAATCCAGTGGATGTGAGGAACAGAAGTCATTTTTATTGATTTAGCTTTTTTTAGATTTTATTTTATCATGTACATTCTCGGCACAATACAATCGGGCCACTGGTAACTGCCGGGCTTGGTAACAACCATTAACCCCCGGGAGTCTTCAACTTTCATTTGGATAATGCCATAGTCCAACTCGCAAACCGGTATTAACCGGGCAATTCCCAGATTTTGAAATATTTGGGAAGCGGTTGCACCGCCTTCAATAAAAAGACTGTCAACCGGCACACGGTCGAAAATCGCTTTGACCAGCAAGCCGGTCTGTGCACGAACCGTTTGCGGAGAGATATTGGCGTTTGCTGACGACGAAAAAATAGTTGTTAAAACAACATGGCTATCCCGCATCATTTGCCCGGCAATAATTTGCGCCATTTCGTTGCGGCGTGCTATTGTGGTAATCGCTTCATTAAAATAGGTTTCGGAAAGGTTATAAAATGCCAGTCCTGCTTCTTCGAGCTTGGTTATAAAAGCACTATCTTTGGGGAAAGTGCTGCCAAACACAAACAAACTGTGCCGGGCACCCGAATTATCAAACCTTGGTTGAAGCGGGCGAACCGGGTATTCCCGATCGAGAATTGCCTGAAAATAACCGGCCCCACCTGCATAAACCGTTTGTTCGTCGAGCTCGGCTGCCCAGGCTGCCAAATCCGAGTCGTTGGTAACGTTTCCAACCACAAAGCCTTGATTTGGAAGAGCAGTACCAAAATCAAAACAGGCAATTTTTGCGGAGCCCTTTCCAATCAATTCGGCAACCTTACTGGTATTATGCGGAAATTCAGGATCGTTGGCAAAGGATGTTTCACCGAGCGGAATTTCGTCAATATAATAAATACCATCGCGTATAATCCGCTTAAAATGAGGGTTTGCCGGCACCACTAAAATCCGGTTTTTGCCCGACACACAGCGCTGAACCTCCAGCTCATCGTAAACGTGGCCGCGGAGCACCGAATCTATTTTTTTATAAATCACCCGGGGTTTAAGTTGAAGCAAAGCGGTGGTAATTTGCTCAATCCGCGTACAGGCATCCAGCAGGTTCATCGAGCGGGTATCGGCTGAAATAACCAGTAAATCCGGCTTTCCCGCACCACTCACTTCAGTTTCAACTTGTACCTTCAGCCCACGCTGCAAACCAACGCCGCCAATTTCGGCTGCCCCCGTAAAATCGTCTGCAATAACTGCAATCATAGGTTTTGGCTTACTTGTTTTGGTATAGTTTGATGGCATAGTCGATGGCATACACCAGCGCATCGGGGCTGGCGATGCCTTTCCCTGCAATTTCGAATGCCGTCCCGTGGTCAACCGACGTCCGGATAATGGGCAAACCCAGCGTGATGTTCACCCCTTTCACACTTTTCATCGCTTGCTTTTCTTCGTCCCAGATAAAGCCAACCAGTTTAAACGGGATATGTCCCTGATCGTGGTACATCGCCACACAGCCATCGAAATTTCCACCATTGGCCAGCGCAAACAAGGTATCTGGCGGGTAAGGCCCTTCCACGATAACTCCCTCTGCTTTGGCTTCCTTGATTGCAGGGACAATTTCTTCGGTTTCTTCGGTACCGAATAACCCGCCGTCGCTGGCATGGGGGTTCAAACCAGCCACTCCAATACGCGGTTGCTGAATTCCGATGCGTTTAAGGGCATCGTTGGTCAACCGGATAACATCGAGTACCCGTTGTTTTTTTACCAAATCGCAGGCCTGCCGTAACGACACATGTGTACTCACGTGCGTTACCTTAATCTTTTCATCAGCCAGCAACATGGTGTATTTTTTTGTATCGGTGTAGTGCGCGTAAATTTCGGTATGTCCCGAAAAATGATGCCCCGCCAGATTAATCGCCTCTTTTTGAATAGGACCGGTTACTGTTCCGTCAACTTCGCCTTTCATAGCCAGCTCAATTGCCGTACGGACTGCATTGAATGCCAGGTTTCCGGCTTCGGCCGTTACCTTTCCACACTGAATTTTTGATAGATCGGCGGGAATATGAAGAACATCGATGGTTCCGGACTCCAGTTTCGCTTCTGTGACTTTGCCGATGCGGTTAATTTTCAGCCGAACACCTGTTAATTCGATCGCCCTGGCCATTATATCGGCATTGCCCACCAACAGCGGACTGCATTTATTGAAAACCTTCGCGTTGGCAAATGTTTTGGCAGCGATCTCGGGGCCAATGCCTGCGGGGTCGCCCATAGTAACCGCGAGTATGATTTTTCCGTCTTTCATTTTACAAATTCATTGAGTTTAAAAAAACGTTGACTTCTGCTGCATAGGTGGTTTCAACGTCCGTTTTCATGCGGTAAACGGGTGGCATAACCTGACTATCACATAAGCCCCGCTGTTTCATGACCACTTTCAGAGCTGCAAGCGATTCACCCAAACTCCGATCCTTTTGATACAAAGCCGACAACCGGTTCGTTTGTTCCTGCAAGCGTTCTACTTCGGTCCAGTTTCCTTTCAGAGCCTCTGAATACAAAGCGGCATACAGCTCCGGCACAAAGTTTCCGGTGCTGGGAACAATGCCATCCGAACCGTTTTTCAGGGCATAGCCCGATTTGGCTGCCCAGCCAATAAGGTGAACAAAATCTTCACGGTTGCGCCACAATTCCAGAGCCTTATCCAGCCGGGATTCATCTCGCTCCGAATCTTTCAAACCGGCCACATTCGGGTGATAACTCAGTTTTTCCATCAAATCAAGCGGGATAGAATAGCCGGTCGTCGCGGTAATGTTGTAAAAAATAAGCGGCACCGGACTGGCATCGGCCAGTTGCTCGCAGTAGCGCGCTGCCTGCGAGTCGGTTATCGGATAATACGAAGGCAGGTTGGCGACCAGCACATCGGCGCCCAAATCGGCAAAGCACCTGGCCATTTCCATGGTTTCGGGTAGCGCATTCGACGAAATGCCAGCATAAACCACGGCTTTTCCTTTCGCCTCCTCAACCGTCGTTTCAACCAAATCCTTTTTCTGCTCAAAGCTGAGCGACGCTGCTTCGCCAGTGGTTCCGGCAATAAAGGGTGCCACATTGTGTTTCAGAAAATTCGCCACAATCCGTTTTACGGCTCCTTTATCAACAGAAAAATCGGTATTTAAAGGCGAAATCATCGGAACGACGACCCCTTTATATGGGTTATTTTTTTTCATTTTTTTTTAGAATCAGGTTTTCTTTTGGGTTAGTACGCCTTTTTATAAATAGCCAAAGCATCATCAAAGCCGACCTCGCGCACGTTGTTGCGCAACAAACGCTGCACCTTCAGTGCCGATGCTGCAATCTCTTCCAAGCTATTCTCCGGAATATTCAGGGTTGAAAGCCGAAGCGAAATGCCCATTGATTCAATCCAATTACGAACAGCAACGATGGCGGCGGCGGCCAATTCTTCGTTCCCTCCGTTCGCTTCAATTCCGAGATTC
>JBKEAN010000194.1:0-5532 GCA_047972415.1 Mangrovibacterium sp. | reverse complement strand
GGATTCCTTCAGGTAACGGCAAGCTGCACGGGTCGATTTTTCGATATGGTAGCGTTCGTCCACTTCGGCATTCACTTCGAGTCCGTAATCGGTGGCTGTTCCTTTCAGAAACTGCCAAAAACCAACAGCTCCGGCTGGTGAGGTTGCGCGCGGGTCGAACCCACTTTCGGCCAAAGCCAGGTAAGCAAAATCCACAGGCACTGTATCGGCTTCGAGAATGGGAACGATAATCGCCATAAAACGCGGGGCCATTTTCAGGAAACGTATGGTTTGCGAATGAAAATAGGCATTTACCATCAGTTCGCGATCCAAACTTTCGCGTACATCGTTGTACTGAAGTGGCACCGGTTCACCCATAAACGAAAGTTTTTCGGGCAACTTTACCGAACCATGTAAAACAGGTTCTGTTTTCTGATTATCCGATACTGCTTCCGATTTCGGCAACGACGATGAACCAAGTAAATAGTACACAACAACTAATACGGCAAAAAAACTAAGGCCTACTAAAATGTTCCGCGATTTCTGTTTCATATTCACATTCGTGTTTAAATGGCAAAAATAATGGTTTTCAGGGTGTCGGTCAACCGGGTTGAACTTTAATTTTCATAGACAAACAAGTGGGCAAGAAGTTGCGACAACTTAAAAACATCTGATCGGGGTACCGCCGCGAGCGTCACCCTCCCTAAAAAAACGAATTTTTCCGGTTCATTCTGATTCGAAACCGATGAAAACGGGAAGTGGGTGCAAATTTTTGACTAGGCTAATGCGTTACCTGACAATTCGTTCACGTCCAAAAAAAACAACAAAAACAAAAACCTGCAACCATGAATAAGACAGCTAAAAAGAAAGACCAAGGCAACCTGATTGCCTTTTCAATCGGGTTCGTATTAATAACGATTTTGATACTAATTTACCTGTTATAATACGACGCCAACGAGATAAGAAAAAAACACCGGATTGACCCCGGTGTTTTTTATGCTTTAAAACGGAAAACTAAAATCGGATACAAATGAGCGGATGCTGTGGTAAAGCCCGGTAAATGGCTTTGGCATCGGCTTCGGAAACCACCATCGAGATGACAGGCTGATAGTCTGGGGTTTTAAAAAACAGGGTTTTGCGCATGTCGGTTTTCATTTGGTCGAAATCTTGTTTCCACCAGAATTTTTTTCCGGCCATCCAATCGTCGTCAGCCAACTCGTCGGTCCCTTCAATTTTCAATACAATCCCGTTATCCAGTTTTACCAGCCAATGGACCGCTTCGGATTTCAGCGTATCCTTTTCAATATGCGACTGGGCGTTGAACTCAACAGTATCCTTGGGCGCCTTTTTTACAATCAGCGGTTCTTTCGGGATTGACGACAGCGCGCTTTCGCCTACTGCCTGAACGCCAAAGAAGTGGTGATAAGCGGCCGGGCTCAACTGCTGAAAAAACTGATCGGCTTTAAAATCAATCAGTGGCGAAGTTTTCAGCACAACTCCCTTCAACTCCAATTGCAGAACACTATCTTTCAGGTTTACCGATAAGCTTATCGAGTCGGTTTTGGCGATCTGGAAGCGGGTTTCGAGCCAGGTTTTTTCTTTATAGAGACTGACGTACGAGGTGTCGCCGGCAAACGTACCGGAAAGCAATTGCACATCCTCCAGTTCGTACACTGCTCTCAAGGCTTTGCGCGCCGAAACCAGCGATAATACAATATACTGCACTGCAATAAGAACAAGAACAGCGGGCACGGCCACAGCGATAAACCGGCGCAGCGCGTGTTTTTTGTTTTGGGTATATTTTTGAATGTTCATATCAGTATATAAATACTTTTGCACCAAGGGGCAAGGTTTTGTAAACAGCCTCCAAATCTTCGTCGTTCAACCGTACACACCCATGGGTTACAGGTTGCCCCAAAAAGCGTTTATAAAGCGTTCCGTGAATCAGGTAACCATCGCCCAATGCCAGGGCATAATCGCCCAAAACACCGTGCTCGTAACGCGACGGATGACCTGACGGGGGAATGGGCAACCCCTCTTCAACAAAAGCCCAATCGGGTTTATGCCAAACCGGATCAACCACTTTCCCTTTAATGGTGAAAACCCCCTTGGGTGTTTGAAAAAGCCAGTTTTTCTCGGTTTCGGTTTCCAGTTTGATGTAGCTCCCGGTTGAGCACAAGCCTTCGCGGACCAACTTTCGGTTCTGGTACAAAAAGAAATGGTTGTCGGAAGTATTGATCACCAAATAAACCCCGCCTGGGGTGAGGCGTTCAAGTTTCTTTTGCAACCGGCCAATATCGGCTGTCAGTTCTTTAGCTGTAGGGCTGTTCGATTCGGCTTGTTCACTCTGTTTAGGTTTTACCCGGTAAAACATTGCTTGGTTTTTCATCCAGGGAGCAACCGAAAACAACAACCAGACAAACAGAAGGCACGAAACAAGCATTGTGGCAGCGAAAGTTAGCCAGCCCCACAGCGGTTTCCGTAAGAACCCGGCCGCTTCGCCATCCTGTGTTTTTAGTTTTTCTTCCATCCTTTTATGAGTTTCTAAAAATTCGATTTTTATCTAATATACGGCTGATAATTACCAATTATATTGGTCTAATTTTTGCCAACCACTTCGTTCAACGATTGTAAAGAGCCGACGATAATAACCGGAGTTCCAACACTCGCCAACCGGTAAAGTGCATCCATGTCGCTGTTGCGAAGCGCTACGCAGCCATCGGTCCAATCTACTCCTTTTCCACCTAAACCATGTATCTCAATCAATCCGCCAATATTTGCCTTCTTGGGTATTAGTCCTTGCTTTTTCGCTTTTGCCACACGCGACACATCTTCCTGATTTGGAAAATTAATCAGCAGGGCCTTGTAAAATTTTGTCCGCGAACCTTCTTTTTTCTGGGTTACCCGGTAAATGCCCTCGGGGGTTGCTTTATCGCCACTGCGCTGTTTGTCGCCCATCCAATTTATACCCAATTCGGCTTCGAAGCTACGGACAATTTTTCCGTTTTGATAAACGACACAGCTATGATCCAGCTTATCGACCAGAATCACTTTCTGTCCGCTTCGCGACATCCGGATGGCTTGATCGGCATGTTGTCGCCATTCGCCATGCGCCCCAAACCAGTCCCTGACAATTCTCTCAGCCTTTTCGTTCGAGCTGTCAATAAGTTCCTGTGCCTGCGAAAAGTTTTTATCGGCTTCGCCATAGCGCTTGTTTTCCCAGGCAAATTTGGCTTCCGAGTATTTCAGTACCCCCCGGTTGTGGGCTTTTGAAACGGATGACGGCAAAGGCATCCGTTTATAATATTTTTCGTAGAGGGCAATCTTCTTTTCGAGTGATGACAACCCGCTTTTAACACGGGTGTTAGCCGATTTAACACGTTGACCGGAAAGTTTTTCTGCGGCAACAGCACTATCAATAACCTGGGCAATCCAGCCTTCCAATCCGGAATAGTTGCGAACCAGAAAAAAGCGTTCATTTTCGGCCGACCAGCACATCATTGCCGAGTCGTAGGCTTGCCTGGCCTTTTCGTATTCGGCACGGGCATACACTTCGGCTTCGGCCTTTTGTGCCGAGTGCAGCGCCTCACGGGCTATTTTCAATTCATTCACCGGAGGTTCCGGCGTTTTAAAAACAATAAATACAATTAAAGCCAATATGGCTACCACAATCCAAAATCCCCAAACAACTCCCCTTTTCAATTTTCGCATAAAAAACACCTTAAAAAAATCCCCGAAACCTAAATTTCGGGGATATTTTTGGTTATCGCTTAAAAATAGCGGTCAAAAATTATCTTTTGCCTTTGTATTTTGCAATCACATCGTTCAACTCGGTGTTGATAGCTACTGCTTTTTCTTTAGCAGCTTTTGCTTTGTCCAAAGCAGGCATCAATTGGTCGGCAGCAACCAGGTTGGCAACTTCGCCCATTGAGGCTTCAATCAGGCTGATGTCGCCTTTAATCGCTTCCAGTGCAGCAGCACCTTCTTTACCTTTAGGCGCTTTTGTAACCAATTCGTTGTTTTGAGCAACCAAGCCAGTTACTTCTGTTTGAAGTGCAGCAACTTCTTGTTTAACTTCTTCTTTACGAACTTCAGCTTTAGTTTTAATATCAGCAGCCATTTGGCTTACAACAACCAATTGTTCGCTTACTTTGCCGAAGTTTTTGAAAAGTTTACCGTTTTGAGCTTCAACGCCTTCGCTTACAGCACGCATTGAATCAGTAAGAGCAGCAAAATCAGCAGCTACATATACATCGGCACCAGCAGTTTTAGCAGCTTCAATAGCAACATTTGCAGCATCAATTTCAGCTTGAGGAACTTTACCACAGCTACTCAGTAAGACAACCATACTTAAGGCTGTCATCGCAATCATCAACTTTTTTTTCATCTTTAAACAAGTAAAATTTATTTTTTTTATGAATTCCAATCCCATTGATTATTTTCGTTTGCGTATTTCAATCAGGTTGAAATTTTCATTTAGACGGAAGTAAAATCTGAAGTAACGCAGTTAATGAAAAAAATTTTCGTTTTTCTGTAACCTTTTTTATGGCGAAAGAAAATTTAGTGGAAATCAGCGATGAGGAATTGGTTCGCCGAATTAGCGCGGAGGGCCGGACCGAACTTTTCGAGGTATTATATAAACGTTATTACCCGAAAGTGGTGGACAAATGTCACAGTTTCATTAAAAACCGTGATATGGCCGAGGATTTTGCCAACGACATTCTCTCCAAAGCCTACGAAAAACTTCCCGGGTTTAAAGGAAACGCCCAATTCTCGTCGTGGTTGTACGCTATTACCTATAACTATTCCATCGATTATTTGCGGCTGAAAAAGAAATTGCACTACCCCAACTGGAACTCCGAAAACGAGATTCCGGATATCCCCGACGAGTCGGGAGCCGATTTACAGGATTTGAGCTACGATAACCTGATGCATATCCTGGAAATGATTCACCCTGAGGAAAAAGCACTGCTGCTAATGAAATACCAAGACAACCTGTCGGGCAAGCAAATTGGCCAAACCCTGCGCATTAGCGAGGATGCCGTAAAAATGCGTTTAAAACGCGCGCGCACAAGGGTAATTTACTTGTATCAAACTAAATTTGAAAAAGATTGAAGCATAAGCCGTTACTTTCCGTAAAGTTACCGTCAAAAGCTTTACTAAAGAAAACCCAATAATGGACGTTATAAATTTCTTTCAAAAAATATTCTCCAACCATCGCGACATCCAGATTCCACCCGTTGTGAAAGAGAAATTTGCCGGGCAATTCGACGAAAGCCTCAACATTGAATGGCAAAAAAGTGGAGAACAATACGAAGCCGTTTTTTATAAAGAAGAGCTGGAACACATTGCCCGCTATAACGAAGATGGCGCTATGGTTTGCCTGAAAATAAATTTGCCCTTAACCAAGGTTCCCGACGAAATACGCCAAAAAGCCGAAACACAAGGCGAATTAATGAATGCCATTTACATCGAATGCGATGATTTGCAAAAATTTGAGCTCATTGTCCGCGATTCGGAACTAACACGCTATACCCTGCTGCTAAACGAATC
>JBKEAN010000193.1:0-13597 GCA_047972415.1 Mangrovibacterium sp. | reverse complement strand
GGCTTACTGCATCGGTGCGATCCCACTTTAGAGAGTAAGATATTCTTGCTGCCCCTTTTTGCCCACGTTTAGTTTTCACCAAAATTACTCCGTTCGACGCACGCGCACCATAGACTGCTGCCGACGCATCTTTAAGAACGGTCATACTCTCGATTTCACTATAATCCAACATATTGAAAGCTGTCATATCTGGTTCTCCCTGGTCATCAACCTGTACGACATCATCAATAACAATCAGGGGTCCAAATTCTTTGGCACCATTCGTAGATTCCAGTTTAGGCGCAGGATGCCTAATTGTAAATGAACCAGTAGCCCCCGGCCGTCCATCGCTTTGTGTTACGTTCAGTCCAACTACTTGACCAGCCAAAGCATCAATAATAGATGCTCCCGGTAACTGCTCTACATTTTCCATTTTTACACTGGTAGCCGCGCCCGTTAAATCCTTAACCCGCTGCGTTCCATATCCGACAAAAACCACTTCGTCCAACTTCAACAAGTCTTCTTTCAAAACAATGCGGGTATTGTTAAAATCAGAGATAGTCTGACTGACAAACCCGACAAATGATATCTCTACTTTTTTGTCAGTAGGGATAGTAATCGAAAATTTGCCATCCGGATCTGATATTGTCCCTATCGTAGTACCTGCCACAGCCACAGTAGCACCAACGATGGGCTGGCCGTTCTCCTCAACGACAACCCCTTCATAAACTTGTGTCTTCTGAGCCTGAGCCGCAATTATGGACATAAAGACAAAGAATACACTCATAAAGAAAACAAACATTGAATTTTTACGGCTTCCACCGACAGGTCGTTCATGCCTGGAAAAGATCAAGCCCGGCAGGCTTTCGGCTCCCCTAAATGAAGAAATAAATTTTAAGCTTGTTCTTTTTCCTTCAAAAGACGAACTAAAATTGTTGTCATTCATAAGTTTTGGTTTTTAGTAGTTAATACTTGTTCTATTTATTTGAGTTATTTATTACAACACTCCGTTAAAATTTGATATAAATATCTGACAATCAATAAAATAACTTGGTTGTTGCTTGGTAAAACCCCTGAGAATCAGTACCTTAAGAGAATTTACCAGATCCATTTCAAGTATGACTCTCAAGGGCTATGATTTATACAAACAGCTTATATATAGTGTGTTATGTAGAAATAAGAATTTAAATAAGTGGCGAAAAGATTTTATGGCCGAAATCTTTGTTCTTTTTCTTAGCATCAAAGGCCGCATCAACTTTTACCAGCTCGAAAGATATGGACAATTTACAGAACAACGGTACCGACAACAGTTTGAAAAACCTTTTGACTTCATGGAAATGAACAAGAAATTGGCCTTTTCATACGGCAGTGGACGATTTGCAATTGCATTCGACCCCAGTTATATCGGCAAATCAGGAAAGCTGACCCCCGGGCTTGGCCGATATTGGTCGGGTTGTGCCCAAGCTTCCAAATGGGGGCTTGAAATCAGCGGAATCGCCGCAGTGGATGTGGACAACAATTTTGCGTTCCACCTCGAAGCCGTGCAGCCCCCCGGGGGCAAAGGCGATCCTGACTCAGATGAAAACCTGCTGGATTGGTACGGCAATGTTTTGTTTGAGCGCAAAGATACCTTGGTTCAATTGTCTTGCTACATTCTTGCCGATGCTTATTTTGCAAAGAAAGCATTTGTCAACAAGGTGCTTTCGATGGACATGCATCTGGTTAGCCGCCTGCGCGATGATGCCCACCTGAAGTACCTTTTCGGTGGAGAAAAAACCGGGAAGAAAGGAAGGCCACGCAAACATGAGGGAAAAATAGACTGGCAGAATTTAAACCCGGATTATTTCAATGTCATAACCACTGATGGTCAGACAACAGTCTATTCAGCCATTGTTTATTCCAAGTCATTCAAACGCGATATCAAAATAGCTTGTGAGTTTTCCATTTCCAAAAAAGGAAAGAAATCCCATAAAATCTATTTTTCAACCGACCTGGAGATGGAAGCATCAGCAATTATCAAGTATTACCGAAGCCGTTTCCAGATTGAATTTTTGTACCGCGATGGCAAACAGCACACCGCCCTGGAACATTCCCAGGCCAGAAGCGAAAACAAGCTACATTTCCATTTCAATGCCTCACTAACGACCATAAACATTGCAAGGGTTTGTCATTGGCTTTCCCTGCCAAAAGAGAAAAGAGACGCATTTTCAATGGCTGATGTAAAAACATTGTACCACAACATGTTGCTCCTCCAAAGATTTATTGACCTGTTCGCCATTAACCCAAACAAACTAAAAAATCAAGATATTGTCAAAGAACTTATATATTACGGCACCATTGCCGCTTAAAATTTAACGGAGTATTGTTATTATTCAATCAGTTTAAAATACAAGTAGTATCATCGGATAATTTTGCCGTGTAAATGTAATCGTTTACATTCACATATACAAGTGTTATAAATACTTTTATCAAGGTTCAAACAAAGAATCATGTAATCGTTTTTTAGAAACTGTGATTTTACCGGAACTTCCTGAAAAATAAAGGTTGACGAGCATTCCGACTAACGACCCTCCAGTCTTTATTTTGCTACCATCAAAACGACTATACTCCCTTTATAATTGTGCCGGAATACATTTTCAAAAATACAATACTAATGCCCGTTAAAAATAACGTACAGGATAATCATTACTGCTACCAGCGCCACCCACAAACCAATAACCCAAGGAACCGGCCGTGGAATTTTGCCGTAATCGAGCTGATTTTGTTGTTCGCCGGTTTTATCGAACACCGAGAGCAAAACGATTAATACGGAAAGCAGGATAAAGAGGTAAAACGATAAGAGCAAAAAGTGCGGCCAAAAGTCGTACTGCGATTTCGGAAAGACCCAGAGGTACAAAACGCCGGTTCCCAGACTAAGCAAGGTACCGAATGACAAAATAAAGTTGGCTGCCCGGCGTGTCGTCCGCTTCCACAACACCCCAAATAAAAACACCACTGCCATTGGTGGCGCAATAAACCCAAGTATTGCCTGAAAAACATCAAATAAATTCAGACCTTTTATACTATCGATACCGAGTGCCAGCACCACAGCAATGGCTGCACCCAGTACGGTAACAATGCGGCCAATGTTTACAATTTCCTTTGGGCTGGCTTCGGGGCGAACGCGTTTCACATAAATATCCATGGTAAAAACGGTGCTCAGCGAGTTCAATGCCGAGTCGATGGTACTCACTAAAGCTGCAATAAGTACTGCCATTACCATGCCCACCATGCCCGAAGGCAGCAAACGAGTTACCATGGTCATGTAGGCTTCGTCGGGGTTGTCCAAATTCGGAAACAACACAAAACAGGTTATTCCGGGAATAATAAACAAGGCAACATCCAATATCTTTAACCAACCCGTAAAATTAGCACCCAATTGCCCTTGTTTCAGATTTTTAGCACCCAAAACCGATTGAACCATCGATTGGTCGGTACACCAAAACCAAACGCCCATTACCGGATAGCCCAACACAATAGCCAGCCACGGATAGCTGGGGTCATCGGCCGGAAGCAACAAATTCCAGTAATGTCCGGGTGTGTGTTCAAAAACAGCCATCGGCCCACCGGCTTTATACAGTCCAACAACCGTTAAAATGGCCGAAACGGCAATCAGCAAAATCATTTGAAAAACATTGGTATATGCAATGGCCTTTAAACCACCTGCAATGGTGAAAAAACCGGCGATAATGACCAAAATAATTACAGATACCCACAGCGGAAGAGCCAATATTTGTCCCACAAGAATACCTCCGGCAAAGAGCGTAAGCCCAAGCCACGAAATAAGAATGGTGACCACCGTGTACCAGGCCAGAATACTCCGGGTTGATTGCCCGAAACGCTTACCCATAAACTCGGGCAGGGTTTGCACTTTGGCACCCAGGTAGCGCGGGGCAAAAACCAACGACAGTAACAGAATAAAAACAAAGGCATACCAACCAAAGTTACCGGCAACAATGCCTGTGGTATAACCAATACTTGCTGAAGCAATCAGCATTGACGGGCCAACATTGGTTCCCCACATGGTTAACCCGATGCTCGCCCAACCCAGGCTGCGGCCGGCGAGAAACAGGTTTTCGTCATCATCGCGCTTTTTAACAAAACTCACCCAGTAACCAATCGCAATCAATACCAACAGGTACAATCCGACCACGATAAAATCAATCGGTTTCAGATAACTGTGTATGCTTTCCATTTCGTAAGTTTAGGCTTGAATTATTAAGATGCAACAAAATACACTAGAAAAAAGAGTACAATGGAAAGAATGTAATCTATTGTTTTCAACTATTTTCCACCGGACTCTTCACCTTCACGGGCATTCCCGTTTTCAGCGATTCTTCCATCGCTTTTAATACGGCAATGGTACCTATTCCTTCTTGCAGATCGGGATAGGCAGTTTGCCCGCTCTCCAGACAACCGGCAAAATACTCAAGATAGTTTTGGTACTCGCCAGCATGGTGCGATTTCCCCTCGAACCGGAAATAGTGTTTCAATTTATGTTCCCAGGTAATGATGCGTTCCTCGCCTGTTTTATCCGTAATGGCATAGCGCAAATCCATATAGTCGCCCTGACTGGCGCCTTCGTTTCCACGTAAAATACAGGTCATTTCGCTTTCGCGCTGTACCGGTTGAACCGGACAAGTGTAGGTACCGCTCACGCTTGCAACCTTTCCATCAGTCGTTTTAAAAATAAAGTGCATGGTATCTTCATTCTTCAACCCCCCGGCACGCCCGTTGGGGCTCAACATGCCGTAGCCCATCACCTCGGCAATATTGGGCAAATACCAGCGAATAAAATCCACCGGGTGACTCAAGCCTCCATATAACCATTTAAAGCTGTCTTCCAAACTCCATCCTTTGCCCAAAAACCAGCGATGATCGGCGTTGTAATTGGCCTCAACCGTTACCAATTCGCCAATCAGGCCCGCTTCAAAATCTTTACGCTGCCGTTTCATTGGTTCAAAAAAGCGCGAACTCTGCCCCACAAACAATTGGCGTCCGGTTTCTTTACTAATACGAAGTAGCTCTGGCGCATCTTCCAGATTATCAATTAGTGGCTTAGTGCAAACCACATGTTTACCGGCCCGCATAGCCTGTTTAATGTGGGTGGCATGAAGGTGGTCGGGTGTATAAATGGCAATCACGTCAATCTCCGGATCATCCAGCATATCCTGGTAGTTGAGCGTATAGTTGTGAAAACCGAACTCCTTGCAACGGTGTTTACACAAGTCTTCGTTTCGGTCGCAAATGGTTTTCAACTCCCATTTGGCACTTTGCAGGGCAGCCGACATTGTACTGCGGCCTTCACCCAAACCTAAAATTCCTAATTTCAACATATGGTATAAGCTAATTAATTTCTTAATGTATCATTTTTATTTTGAAGTCTTTACCCATATAAAACTTAAACTTAAAACCGCTTTATTGTACTTTTAAAAACTGAAACCATAATGGTCCTCCGCTTTTCAACCTAATTTTTAACTGATAAGTTCCGGCGTTGATAATGCTACCGGTATCCGTTCGAAGGCTTCGCCAGCGATCGCCCGAAGGTTCAAACTCCAACACCGAAGAACTCATGGGGCGGCCATCCAAACTTTCAATACTCATTTCGGCAGTAAGCGTTTGCTCACTAGGATTGGTGTACCGAATCTCCAGTCCATATTTCGAAGCCAGTCCTACTTGGAAAGTCCAAACAATGGCATCACCCGATGTCGGTACCACAAAAGCCGATTTGTCATATTTTGCCTCTGCCTTGGCATTTCCCTCGCCAGCCGCATCTGCCGCCTGGTAGCTCACCGACGGGCGCAAATCGCGTGCATCATCCAGTGTACTTACAGGCACCGCCGCCACCAAGACAAGCACGTTTACACCCTCAAACTTAGGCAGTTGCACCCCTTCGCCAGCCTTCACCCGTTTGTTGTAAAGCGCAAAATCGAGTCCCACGCTCTGCTGTGAACCACTATGCTGCTCGTACTCCCCGGTTTCGATATTTCTCTCCATTCGGGTAATCAACTCATTTTCGGCAATATCCAACTGAACGCTCTGCCCGTCGATTCGCTTAAATCCATTTGGAACTTGCACCGAGTCGGCCAAAGCCAGGTAGATATCGGCATCGTTGTTGGTTTTAAACTGACGGGCTTCCGCTTTAAACAGTAAGTTGGGTTGAAGCCATTCGGCGCCGTATAAAACCGGTGCCAAGCGCGAGAATTGCGCCGTTTGCGCCGAGTCGGCCCAAGCGCCGGTGTTCAACCAGCTCTGAGCGATCCAGTCGCTGCTATTTGTTTCAGCTTGAATTAATTTTTCGGATGAGGCTGCTGCTTGCAACGATTTATCGGCCGACGAAATAGCGATGGCCGAAATGACCGCCTGCCCCGAATGAACTGTCGGAAAACTAATATCCATTTTGCCGCCAGTCACCTCAACATCCAGCGTTTTTTTCAACAGCTTGTCATGACCAGCTTCTTTCCAGATATCCAGGTCTTTCAACACCACTTTTCCGTTTACAGCCACATCAAATTTGCGCCAGTCGGTACAATCCATGCCACCCCCGGTGCCATACCAAGGCTCATTGAAATACAATTCCAGCTGGTATTTGCCATCGGCAAGCGGGAAATAATAGCTTAGCTTATCCTGCCCGTAGCGAAAGGTCTGAATTAGCGGCCAGTCCAGCGAGCCTTCGATTGGGTCGTAAGTCTGTCGCTGACTACCATAAAAAGCGGGCAATCCCGGGTAATCGTCCGTCCAGGAGCGCGAGCCCCACGAGTTGCCACCGTCCCAATGCACATCGGCCATCCAGCGATTTCCGGCGCGGTCGGTATAATCAGGTCCACCGCAATTCACCCGGTACAAGTAGTTCCTATTCAAATCCGTATTCAAGGCTTGATACTCACCAGCCAGCTGATCTAAGTCCGGGTCGGTCGGCAAATGATGGAACACAACGACATCGTGCGCCACTTCTTTTCCATTCATATACCCAACGGCATACAGCACATTCGTCCTGATATCGGCATCATTAAAAATAACGTGTTGTCCACGTCCCGGATTTTTCTGTCGGCCCAAGGATTGTTTGCGCACGCCATTGAACAACTCCACTTCGTCGGCATTCGAGAATACCCGAATGCCGTCTTTCTTTCCGGATGTCAGCCAGCGATCGGGCCAGCTGTGCGATACAATGTACACCATGGGCTCTTTTGCCGGCGGCACATAGTTCGAGCGGAACAAGTAAAAACCGTCTAAGGGTTCGCCCCAGGCCGAAATGATGCCTTTATAGTTGATCGGCCCAACGCGGTCGAGCTCGCGCAAACCCTCGCCACCCTGGGTGCGGCCCGGGTTTTCGTGGGAGTTCAGCAACCAGTGGTATTGACCGCAAATGCGATCGCCGGCTTTCTCGGCCAAACGTATTTTCGATTCCATCAATAAATTGAAACGGTCTTCGCTCCACGAGCCCTCTTGTTCAAATTCGCCTTCAGTATGCAGATCGATACTCCGCCATGCACCGTATTCGCCATTGAGTAGTTGTTTCGAAATTTCTTCGTCGTATTGTTCAGGTTTTCCCCCATAGGTTCCCGACCAGTTCTGGATTACATTCCAATCGGTACCTGTCCCGCCGTTGCAAGTGGTTATCAGGCGCTGCGAACTGGTTGTCGGGTCGAGCTTTCGGATCAGCGCCGAGCATTCTTCGGCAAAATCGCCTGGCAGGGTACTTTCATTTTCGAGACCCCACAAAATCACCGAGGGGCTGTTTCTCCGTTCGCGAATCCAATCGGTCATCAGCTGTTTAAAATTGTTGCGGAAGCCGGTATTATCAAACCAAATATGTGCGGCCATTTGCGGCCACCACAGCACGCCCAAGCTGTCCCAATATTCCTGGTAGCGCAGGTTGTGCGGCTGGTGGGCATCGCGAAAACTATTGTAGCCAGTTGCCAGCACCTGCCCCACCCGAGCCTTAATCTGTTCGTCGGTAAACGAATGGCTCCGGCCCATTAAATGCTCATATTCAGCCGTTCCGTTTATAAGCACCGGCTTGCCATTCAGGTAAAAGCGGTTGGTGGCATTTTCACCTTTTATATCCCAACTAATCCAGCGGATTCCGTAGGATGTACGCAGGTGGTCAATCAGTTTTTCACCTTCGTAAACCAAAGTTTCGAGTGTATATAAATACGGATTTTCGATCGACCATAGGATTGGTTTTTCGATGTTGATGAGCTCTTGAGCCAGCGTATCGGTCACATTAGGTTGAAGGGTCAACTTCAAGACAGACTCCTTCACCGGTTTTCCGTCTGCTGTGAGCAATCGGCTGACCAAGCTCAGTTTTTTTGCTTTCGAACCATAGTTTCGCAACTCGGTCCTTAGCTTCAGGTCGGCACTTTGTTCGGAAATCGTGTTGTCATTCCAAATATGTACACCGAAAGGTTCAACCCGAACCTTGTCGGTTGTGACAAGGTGTACCGGGCGAAAAATCCCCAAGGGCTGACTTCCTTCCGAGAAGCCCCACTCGGCACTGCAGCCGCCGCAAACCCAGGGCAGGTCGCAAATTTCGGCGGGATGGTCTGCTCTTACGACAAGTCGGTTTTTGCCCGTTTTAAGGGCTGAACTGGCGTCGATTGTAAACGAAGTGCGTCCGCCGGCATGGTAGCCAATGGAGTCTCCGTTGAGCCAAACTGTGGCATACGAACTCACCCCTTCAAACCAAATAAAGTATTGTTTATCCGGGTTGACGGCATCTTGCTGAAACGATTTAACATAGACTGCCGAACCGTGCAAATTACCATGAACAAGGCGGCGATAACCACCGTAATCGTCCCAATTGTGAGGTACATCAACCTGCTTCCAGTTTCCGGATTTAGCTTGAAGTTCCGATCCATTTTCATCGGCTTTATCCAGTAAGCGGGTCTGCCAATCGGTATCCAGTGAACGGTACTTCCGAACGGGATTACCATTATCAATTGGTTGCGCCCCGGCAGAAAAAGCCAGTGAGCCAAGCAACAGCAAACTGGCCGCCCCTGATCTCCAATTCACCATGAAAGAATAATATTGTCTTTTCAATGCTGTCATTTTCAATTCCTGACTTTAAAGATTAGCACTTCTCCCTCCCTGGTTGGAACATCATAACTGTATGTTTTCGGCAGCTTTACTTTTTGCAGCTTCGCTTTTTTCGAAATCAAGGCTTTCTTCACCGTATTTAATTGGTAAAACGGGTTATCGTTTTCACCAGTCGCTGCTTTCAACGAAGTTCCGCTGGCATCAACCAGTTGGTTCAGCGAACGCAAACGCAAATTGCCGCCAAGTTTCGAAACAAGCTTCACTTCGGCCACCTGGCCGTTCTCCCAACGAATGTCCAGTTCGAAACCACCACGGGCAACCAGGCCAGTCACTTTACCTTTTGTCCATTTTACAGGCAAGGCGGGCAGCAGATCCACGCAGCCATCCTGGCTTTGCAGCAACATTTCGGCAATACCGGCGGTGCAACCAAAGTTGCCGTCGATCTGGAAGGGCGGGTGTGCATCAAACAGGTTCGGGTAGGTGCCGCCATTTTCCTTGCCGCGTTCGTTCGGGACAGAAGGTGACAACTGGTCTCCAATCAATTTCAGGGCATGGTCGCCGTCGCGCAGCCGCGCCCACAGGTTCACCTTCCAGCCCATGGACCAGCCGGTTGATTCATCGCCGCGATAAACGAGCGAGTTTTTGGTCGCAGCAAACAGCTCCGGTGTTCGGAAAGCTGACAGCTGATTTGACGGATGCATCGCGTACAAGTGCGACACATGGCGGTGGGTATCGTCCTTGCGATCCCAATCCTTTATCCACTCCTGCAATTGTCCATACTGCCCGATTTGCATGGGCGGCAGACGGTCTTTGGCCGCAGCCAGCGAGTCGGTAAACGAGTCATTCAATCCTAAAATTGAAGCAGAACGAATGACATTCGAGAATAAATCGAAGGCCAGCTGATTATCCATGGTATTGCCAAGGCCCACGTTGATTTTGGGCAGGTAGTTATTTTCGGGCGACACCGACGGGCCAATAAGCAGCCAACCATGCTCGGGTTCCTCAATTAAAATATCGAGCAAAAACTCGGCAGCGTCTTTCATGGCCGGATAAGCTTCTTTCAAAAAGTCCTTGTCGCCGGTGTATTGGTAGTGTTCCCACAAGTGCTGACAAACCCAAGCGCCACCAGTTGGCCAAAGCCCCGAGCGCGCCCAGTCAACCGGACCTGTGATACGCCAAATATCGGTATTGTGGTGCAACACCCAACCCCGGGCCTGGTAAAGTTCGCGGGCAGTTTGCCGGCCTGTGACCGCAAGCTCCTGCACCATCTTCAAAAATGGTTCGTGCAATTCCGACAGGTTGGTGAGTTCGGCCGGCCAATAATTCATTTCGGCGTTAATGTTGGTCGTATATTTGCAATCCCAGGGCGGAGACACCCGGTCGTTCCATTTGCCTTGCAGGTTCATAGGCTGTGTTCCGGGCTGCGAGGCCGAAATCATGAGGTAACGTCCAAACTGGAAATACAGGCTGACCAGCTGCGGGTCGTCGCCAGCTTTGAACAACTCAACACGTTTATCAGTGGGCAGTTTGGCGGCTCCGGTTTCGCCCAAATCCAGTGACACCCGGTCAAAATAGTGACGATAAATAGCCACATGTTTGGCTTTTGCCGTTTCAAAATTGTCGTTGAACGCATTTTTCAACAATGAAGATGCTTTGGCCAGACCATCGCCGCTGATGTCGTGGTAGTTTTTAAAGTTTGAGGCAATGGAAATGTAGATGGTCGCTTCGGTTGCATCGTTTATTTCGATCTGCTTGTTGTTCAAGATCATTTCACCGCCTTTCAAAACCGGCTTCACCAATGCTTCGAAGCGAACCTGTCCCAACACCCCTTCGTGGTCGTCGGTGATGCCCGACAGGTGGATGGTCGAATCCGGATCTACCCCGACCCGGCTGCGCAAATCGCAAGTCAGCCCCAACTTGCAGTTAATTTTACTACCCTCACTGGCTGTTAGCCGAAACATGATGGTGCCGTTATCGAGCGAAGCCAGGTACTCGCGGGTATAGGTCACACCATCGAGTTGGTAAGTCACTTTCGACAGCGCATTCGCAATATCCAGTTCTCGGTAATAGTTGTTCACTTGCTCATGCCCGGGAAATGTGAGCCACAGATTGCCAACGGGTTGATATTTCATACCTCCGTTCAACTCCAACTTTTCCGCATTGGCCAAGTCGTCGGTTTCCTGGTATTTTCCTTCGAAAAACAGCTTCACCAACTCGGGCAACAAGGCAGCCTTGTCGGGATTCACATTGCTATTCGGGCCACCGGACCAAACGGTTTCCTCGTTCAACTGGATTTGTTCCAGCCCGGTAGTCCCGTAAACCATCGCGGCTAAACGCCCATTGCCAATGGGCAGGGCTTCTGTCCATTTGGTAGCCGGCTTGTTGTACCAAAGTTTCAGTTTGCCTTCCTGCGCTTTCGAACTAAATGTACCTAACACGATTAGCAAACTCCACAAAATTTGTTTCATATCATCAATCTTTTTTTTCGTCCGATCTTTCCGGGCTGAAGGCCCGGCTTATTTCAGCCCAAAGCCAAGGCCTTGGGAGGGTGTATTAAACGTTTTACATTCTTCGCCCTGATAGGGCAGCATTGTTTTTACGCTGAGCTTTCAGCCCGCCAAAAAACTATTTCATTTTATACCCGGGGCGATGCCGGCAGTTGCCAAATAAATGAAGCCAAGCCTTCGGGCTGCTTTCGAATCTCCCCTATCGAATAGTCAATCAGAAATAAGAAATGGACAAGGAATGCCAACCTGCTCTCTCGATTCTAATATTCTGACCTTCTAACATTCTGACCTTCTAATATTCTGACCTTCTAATATTCTGACCTTCTAACATTCTGACCTTCTAACATTCTGACCTTCTAACATTCTGACCTTCTAACATTCTGACCTTCTAACATTCTGACCTTCTAATAAAACAGCCAGTCCACTGCCGGTCCATTGGGGTCGTCCACCATGCCGGCATCGTGAATTTCAATTTCCTGATCGGCATCCATGAAGCCCAAAACCAGCACGCGCCCTTTGCCCAGTACCAATTCTTGTTCGCCCGCGTCGAACCGATAAGTATAAACATTCACCGGGTAGAGCCCGGGAATATCGATGGCATTGGCAATACGAATGTCGGCCTGACCACGGTCGTTGGCGCTGGCATTGGTTTCGAGCGTTGGCGGTTCGAGAACCGAATAACTGTTGGTATTGAAATAGCCAACCACCACTTTTACCGCTTTAGTTGATTTGAACCGAAGCGTGGTTCCCTTGTCGCGCTGGTCTTCGTCGGTGAAACGCAAACCCGACAATGCTTGCAATTCGGGAGCAAGGGCGGCAATTTGGGCTTGGTTATCCGAATACACTTTTTCGCCTATTTTCAGCTTAAAGCGGGTCACGCCTTGATTCAGCACCTGAACATCTATCGGTTTCAATGCCGGATATTCGGTTTGAAGTACCCCACCGCTGACTTTCAGCATTTCTACATTTCGTTTAAAATTATCGAATTCGTTTTGGTAGTGCGGCAGCAGCTCTGCCCAGGTTTTGTTGATTCCGTCAGCCCCCGATATCGGAATGCGCCGCTGAGCCGTTTGCATACTGTTGGCATACAAGTAAGTGCTTGTTGTCAAATCGACCAGCTTTTGATAATGCGTCAAACTTTTTTCCAAATGGGGCAAAGCCGCTTCCAAATCTTCAAGCTTGTTCGAGTATTTATAGTTGAGTACCAGCATGGCCGCTTTCACTTTTTCGGCAAAGCAATCGGCAAAAGCCTGATAGCACCGCATGTCGTTACGCAGTCGCTCAAACTCGTCCTTATTTTCTGTGATTTGGCTAGAAACGGCATCAATGGCTTCCACCGCTTGGCGACCGTGTTCGACCACTTCGGCAGCAATTTGCAGAGGTGTTTCGCCACGGTGTGCCTCCGCTTTAAATTCCTTTTCAGCATAAACCTGCAACACCTCTTTTACCGGGCCACTTGACGACCAGAAGTTTGCATAGACATTGTATTTCTGTGGGTTGACGAGTTGTCCCATGAACATCCCCAAGAGCAAAGTCTGCCGGTTGCCATCCGAAATGCCAAAAGTCCGCAAGAGCTTGGGCGCAATCTCACCGCTTTCTTCGTAAGCTTTCACCATGTTCTCACCAGCCGATTTGCTTCCGTAAAATTCGTTCAGGCGTTTCGACCAATACATGGCCTCTTCGGTGCTGTCGCGATGAGCTTTCCAGGCATAGCGTCCCCAGCTGGCATACCAAATCCAGTCTCGCTCCATTTCCAGCAGGCGCGGCTCGGTTTTATCGGCCGTGTAAGGCCAATCCCAGTACGATGCCTGCGGATACACATGCACCCCGTTGGCACCCTGCGCCGTGTGCATGGCCTCCACACTTTTCCGGATAAAATCGGGTGAGCCATAACGGAAGGGTTCCAGGTTGGCCAAAATATGCACATTGGAAATGTGTACCGAGCCCAGTTTGCTCAAGGCTGCCGGAATGGATGACCACGAATCGCGCGGCTTATAGGTCGTGAGCGACTCTCCGTTGTATTTAAACATGGT
>JBKEAN010000192.1:0-2190 GCA_047972415.1 Mangrovibacterium sp. | reverse complement strand
GCCATTTATTCATTTTTGGTTTACATGAGCTTGAACTCTTATGACTGTTTCATGGGCTCAATTGAGTTTTTAGCTTTTCCTGTTTCGAGGTGGTTGACCTGTTTTTTCTCAGACTAGCAATTTGCGCAATCGTTTAATCACAAAATGACCGAATTTAACAGATTGTGTTTGTTTTCGCGCTCAAATTCGGCAAATTATCGGTTTCGGACGTCGAATAGTACGAAAAAACAATAAAAGCTGCCCGGGGGACGGGCAGCTTTTGCTGTTTAATTAGCTGTAAAAAGGGGAAAAAGAAAAGTCACTTCACGTTTTCGCCATCCATACGTACTTCGGTTTTTATTTCTATTTCTTTTTGTTTTGGCTGTTTTCGCACAATTTCAATTTTTTCGGTACCATTTTTCATTGTTTTCTTTTTGTACGAAATAATGTCGGGCGAATCCAGTCGGATAAGGTTGTCGCTGTTTTCCATCTGCCCGCGCCCAAAGCTCATCATCATCGGTGCCCGGAGAGGCATTGCCGCTTCTGCACCGCTCATAAACATCGCGCCAGGGAGTCCTTCACCTTTCCGGGCGAACATCATGCAACGGCTGGAGTCGTCCTCTGCAAATTCAAATTCACGAATATCTTTCTGTCCCCCGGGACCTCGGAAAACGTGCATTTCATGCCGTGCCCCTTTGCCGTCGGGGCGGCCTTCTAACCAGAAGTGGTGCATTCGGCTCATCATTGCCGAATCGGGCATTTCGCCTGCCCATCCAAAATCGGGTTCGCCGCGAAAGAAAAACGTGTTGTCGTCGCCAATAATCACCGTGTCCAGTTCGGTTTTCACACCATCTTCAATTGTTACAACCTTTACATGTTTTTTTGTTGGTTTGGCTTCACCGCCTTTATCATCGTTGTTCTGGGCAAAGCTTTGTGCGTTACCCAAAGCAAGTGCGGCTGCAAGTGTAATTTTCAATAGTGCTTTCATTTGTTCCAATTTTATGATTTCAAAAAATTCGTTTTTAATTTTTTAGGTTGAAACAAATATAGGAGGCCGTACACCCGGTTTGCGTTAAAGCTCACTTAAAATGAGTTAAAGAAAAGTTAAAGTAGAAATTCCAGCTATTGAAAGGTTTATATTTGAACATTGAAGAACTGATTTACGAATTGTATACGAATGAGCAGACGAACTTTTACCTGGATTATGGCGCTCATGGGCCTGTCGATTGCCGGAATTATTATGGTGCAAATTATCTGGATAAATAATGCTATTCGGGTAAAGAACGATTTGTTCGATCGCAGTGTCAACGAAGCACTTACCCAAACCGCCCAGCGACTGGAGGATCGGCAAAATTTCCAGTTTTTCAGCCGAACCGGTGGCTCCGATAGCCTGTTGTGGATGCAGCGAAACCCGGTTCCGCCTCCACCGCCGGGAACTGCCCGCCGACGCCCCGAAAACCGCACCAATGCTAACACCCGCATCGAAATACACACCGACAGTGCCGGGGTACAAACACGCAGTTTCAGCTTTTCGGGCAACGAAGACCAGCTGGTACAATCCCAAACCATTGTTGTTTCCCGGGCCGACAGCCTGGGTGGGAAACAACATATGCTCCGGTTGAATACGCAGAAACTGGATTCGCTGAAAATTAAACTTGATATGCTTCGGACTGTATCGCCAATGATGCGCAAACAGATTGATTTGAAGACTTCGAACCTGACACACTTTACCCACCGGATGTTTAGCGAGATAAACAGCGCCGAATCGCGCATGATCCCACTACCAGAACTCGAAGAACTGGTGCGGCGCGAGTTGCTTGACAAAGATATCCCTATCGGTTTTGACCTAGCAATTACGGAAAACGACTCGCTGCTCGAAGTCTCTGCCGGGGCCGACAGGCTGGCACTTACCCAATCGCCCTACGTAGTGCGGCTTTTCCCGCACGCTATTTTTAACCGCAACAGCAAATTGCATGTATTCTTCCCATCGCAAAACAGCTTCATCTACAAATCAGTCATTTGGTTGCTGGCGGCATCATTGTTGTTTTCGCTCATCATTTTGCTCACCTTCACCCTCAGCATCCTGTTTATACTGAGGCAGAAAAAGGTTTCGGAGATGAAAACCGATTTCATTAACAACATGACCCACGAATTTAAAACCCCGATTGCAACCATTTCGGTAGCGGCCGATTCAATTTTAAATGAAAAAGT
>JBKEAN010000191.1:0-18655 GCA_047972415.1 Mangrovibacterium sp. | reverse complement strand
CTAAGTCCACTAATATCTGTCCCAATGTAGTTACCCTGAATAAGTGTACCTGTGGAAATAGGTTCAGAACCGGCAACAGAAGGAGATAAACGAATGGCAGCACTTATTCCTCCGGAAATAACGTTACGGTCTTCAGGGTTTGGCCCGCCAATTTGAATATTCCCGGCATATTGGGTTTGGATGGCAATATAAAAACCGATTACATTTCCCATAGGGTCAATCCCAAAGTAGTTTCCCGAGATTTTGACATTGGCAACCAGGGTTGTCGTGTTTCCATATACTTTGACCATGGTATCGTCTTGCGCACCATACATGGAGATACCACTTAATTGACTGCCATCTGAACCCGGGGCAAAGATTATCACATTCGAAGAAAATGCGGCCCCCCAATCGATACCGATACTGATTACCGCCGAGCTATTGGCCGTTGCAGGCGTTGATCCGCTTTGAGAATAACCGTTGATAAACACCTGCCCTGTCACCCCGGGAAAGCCAGAGCTTGGTTTGATGATATGCGGCCCATCGCCAGGAATATTAAAGCTGATAACATCGGCCCCTGGATTTGTATTCGCATTAATTATGGCCTGACGCAGCGAACCGATTCCACTGTCATTGGTATTTACAACCGTATAGGTATCGCCAAGCACTGGGCTTGAAAGAATCCCCAGGTAGAGGATCAGAAAACTAAAAATCCATTTTTTGTTAATGAAGCTTTCTTTCAATTTACCCATAAAGCTTATATCATCGTTGTTATACAATCTTTTCATATCGGGCGTTCGTTAGTTCTTAATAATGGTTGGAGAATCATCTGGTTTGGTGTTTACGGTAATAGTTGACGAACCTATTAAAGAAGAGGCAGCGCAACCGTTGGAGTCAAACACCCGAAGAACAGAGTAGATCGTTGTCAATTGCGGCCTTACTTCAATTATATCGCCACTATTATAGTTCGTTATTGTTGTCCCGTCACTCAGAACAACGGTGTATGGCGGAGTTGTACCAGGCGCAATATCGTCGGTAATTGTAACCTGTAATTGAGCAATATCACCCGCACAAATTGTGCTTTCACCCGAAATCGTTGCCTCATAATCGGGGCAGCAGGAAGAATTATCGTAAGGGTCGGTTACTGCAACTGTCGTTCCTTGCGGACTCCCGGAAACATTGGGGACACCATTAGCATCGACACAACTACTTAAACTGCATAGGTTATCATCTGCCGTTAAGTCGTTTTTTGTATAAGTTCCAGTTCCTTCCAGTGCATCGGGGCAACCGTCATTATCCGAGTCCTTGTCTAAATGATCGGCAATTCCATCGCCATCGGCATCGGTTTTGCATACATCAAAGGCAAGTATAACATCATCAAATTGGAGGTTTACTGTTGGCCCTCCTAAATCATAGAAATAGATTCTTACAGTATAAGTTGTATTTTTTTCTAAAAAATAAGGTGCGTTTCGTCTTGCCCTTCTTCCGTTTGGCCAGGCTGCGCTACCACGTTCACCTGCTTCCTGGGCAATCGTTCCTAAATTGGTATTGTCGCTTTCAAATCCATCGTTTGAAATGGAATAGCTTACTGTAAATTTAGGATTGGTTTCAATGGCATTATAGAAGCCGTGCCAGTCGATATAAGCATCAAATACGGTATTGGTTGTGGTAAATCTGAACTCTAAATATTCCTTATTTCCTCTCGCCGAAGCCAAGTCGGAAGCATCTACTCCCGTAATCACAAGTGCCCCGGCCGCAGGAGGTCCTGCATTATAGATATGTGACGCTGTTATTCCGCCGCCAACTGTCATATTATTGGCAACGGTTAAAGGCACGCTGATGAATCCAGCAAGATTAGAAGGGGTTCCCTCCATTATTTTAGATGGGGCCGTAAACGGATAGGCTAAAGTAACGACTTTGGGTGTTCCTGTCGGACTTGTATTATCACCTGCGAACTCGGTATTATAGCATCCTTCATCGGTATCCAAAATCCCATCGTTATCGTCGTCGAGGTCGCAAAGGTCAGCAATTCCATCCCCGTCCGAGTCGCTTGACAATACGGTTATTATAACTATTGGCATGCTCTCGTCGGTACATACTACTCCATTTAATGTTGAAGCTACTATCCGTTTGAAATAAGTTGTTTCGACTAAAGCTCCCGGCGAATACTCTGCCTCTGTTGCCTCACTGATATCTGTAAAAATCACGCCATCTGCGCTCTTCTGCCATTGATAGTTTATTGAACCTTCACCAGAGCCATCCACTACCGAAGTTAATTCCTCGGCCATACGGTTAATGCAGATTGTCTGGTCTGAACCAATAACCCCGCCATAAGCCCGATTCACGTATACAGTTACCGTACTGGTATTCAAAGACGGGTTAGAGCATCCCACATTGCCTTTTAGTATATAGTCAACGGAATAATCAGTCGTCACAGATGGGCTTACTGAAACAAAACTAACATTGGTTGCTATAATAGTGCCAAGATTATCTTTCCATGTAATATACCAATTATCAGGCGATAGCGGAATACTCAAGATTGAACTTTCTCCCTCGCATAAATTAGAGGTCGTCACCTCAATCTGAGGAAAAGCGGATGAATCATCTACGGTAATGGAATTGGATACCATGCAACAATACGATGAACTCACCTTTACCACGTAGGATCCGTTAGCTAAATTAGTAAACGTATATCCGGTAGCATTAGGGTCACTGACACTGTTTACCACATAGCTCTGTAGTGGGCTATCAAGCTTACTGGCATCCAAAATTTGGTAGGTTAACGGATAAACTGGGGTACCATCGGTAATTGAAGCCGTTACGATATTGTTACCTGAAGAACAGGCCGCTTGGGTTAAGGACACGATGATATCCTTATATGTTTTTACGGTGATAGGCTTATAATAATAATGTAAGCCCTTTGTTTGCAGAGGGGGCGAATAGTCGTATGCAAAATGATTACTACTGTAATAGTTATACCCAACGCCAAATCGTATAATATAATTACCAGAAGCCAAATTGGCAAAAGTGGTGCCGTTCATATTGGCTGTATTTGGACGAACATATTGTACCAACGCACCAATACCCCCCGAACCGTTATCCTTGTACAAGCCAATTTCTTCCGGGACAAGACCAAAAGTAGTATGGGTAGTATTCATATCCAGATAAATGGAATTAGAATTATTGCAGGAATAATTGACGGTAAACTCGGGGTTGTAGCTTACATTTTTACCTGCAAGGGTAATTGATTTGTTATAGGTGCCCCCACAGGCATCAGTAACCGTAACATCATATGTACCAAGGGGCAAATCGCCAACTGCAATTTCTTTAATGTTCAAATTTGAATAAACTATAGGGAAATTAACGGTATAAGTACCGGCCAGGGTAAGGGGCTGGGTGGCCGTATAGGTTACGCTACTGCCATAAGTGGGAGATGTAACCGTAACAGTTGATAATGCCGATGCATTACTACCTGTCATATTAATAACAAATGCCCCCGTATTTTGAAGTACTCCTGTTGCTTCGGTGAGCTTGACATCAGATGTATTTAACAATTGTACATCCTGTATTCTTTGAGCTGTATTACAGCCATCGGTAATGGTTGTACGATAGTTGCCCGGCCCCATGGAAATCATTGTATTGGCATAAGAAGATGACGGCGAAGAAGAAAGTTTTCCAACGATTGCATGATTATCAGCATAATTATATTTGGTAACCGGCACATTGACCCATACACCAGGGGACGATTCAAACTCAACAGTAAAACTGGCATCCTTTCCAAAGGCTGTACTTACTATTGAACACCATTCCCCTTCAACACTATATGCCCCCACGGACTTGGGCATTGCGCCTGAACTTAAAAGTGTTGTTAAGTCGCAGTTCACTTTATTTAACCACAAGTCGCTAATTGCATAGGTATTGTTATCTATTGTTGAAGGGATTGTCATGGTATAATCATCCACATCACAACCATTGGTCAAATGAAAACTTAATACATCGCCAGGGACGATATTGTAAATAGTTGCATAATTTGAAGTAATTGCTACATTTTGGGGTATCCCCCCATTTATTGATACCGTTCCGGTAAAACCAGCGAGAGCACCATTAAAATATTGGTCCATCATGTATTTACTACAGTCGGCACCAGACATTTTATACATCGTACACCCTTGACTATTTAAATTATGGCTTCCGGTTGTAGGCAATATCACCTGGTCTCCAACGCTGGTTTCGCAACCAATTGCACCGGCCTGGTCAATAACCCGGTAGCATATAGTGGAGCCGTTCCCGAACCCGGTAAAAGTATAGGTCCTGCTGGCGATTGGCCCCGAGGTTTGCAACACATTGGGCGTTGGTACTGCATTGTCGATTATCTGGTAAGTAAATGGACCTTTACCGGTAGCGCTCTTAATAGTCAGGGTTATGCTAGCATTTGGCGTATATAAATCATCGCTGTTTCCACAGCTGGTTGGCGTAGTGGTGCGGATAACCTGCATTGGCACATATGTAGTGGTTAGTTTTATCGGGTTTGAGGAGTAGGTATGGGTGGTAATGCCATTGGTTACAGATACATTATAACTTCCAGCAGCCAAATTTGGGAATGTTACCGGGCCCCCGTTGGCAGGTATGGTCAATATTTGCAGTGTGCCACCTACAGGGGTAAGGGTAGCATTCCAACCGCTACAGGTAACAGCACCTGGCACCTGAACCGCAATACTTGCGTTCGACGAACAGGTGCCATTGGTTTTTGTAACTGTAAAACCTGATACATCACATTGCGCATTCACATCTGCAGTAAACGCCAATATTGTAAAAAATACAAGCGCACTGCATTTTCTGATAATGGTAATATAGTTAGACATTTTCATGTAATTTACGGGTTAAAGCTGTGTTTATAATCCGAAAAATGTGCCCATGCAAACTCTTATCGTGGTGTTTGGGTTACCAAATTGAAACTGCTTTATCAGTGCTACCTCTTTTTAGTTTGACTATTCCAAAAACCTTATCTCCCGTCAAAAAAAAGAGGGTATTGTAATGTCCCCAAAAACAGTTTCATACAGTAACCGGCGCCAAATATATTTATGAAAATGAGACCTCGCAATTGCCCGAAAGTGCTCGGAAAGAGCCACTCGCGCTACTTATAATGTACGGCAATTAGCAAATAGGAATTTTGAGATAGCAAACCGAGGTTTCAAAAGTGCAAACAACTGAACCGGGTGGGCACAAAAAAAATTAAAAATCTGCACTTGTTAAGATAAAGTATATAGTATTGCAGGTATCCTTAACAATGGGTAAAATTAAATCGTAAGAAGATGTTAAGAAATGTACGTCGCAGCGTTGAAGTAAACCGGTAACCAGCAAAGGAATAAAAAGTTCCGTAATATCCTGCCGGAAATGCCTTCGTTTTGAACATAAAAGGCAAGTCATGCCGAAGTTTACACGTCCGGGGAAAATTACGTTCAATCAAACGGGCCAAACCTGGAGAATGATTACATTTCCTGAGAACGGAACAGGCTGGTTAAACCTGCAAAAAAAAGAGGCTGTCTAAAAAGTAAAACCAAATCAGGAATAAGTTACGATTTGATAGTTCTTCGGGCTGAAAGCCCAACTTAATTCATCCGGCAACTGCCGGAGCCGCCTTGGGGAAAATAAAAACTGCTGCAATATTCGCCCTGAAAGGGCAACTTATTGTTTTAGCTGGGCTTACAGCCCGCTAGAACCTGTGCTGATTAAAGTCCCGGGGCTTTGCCCCGGGCTGAATTAAGTTAGCCCTTCGGGCTGCTATTTTCAATCTGAAAGTTTAAATTGACTGAACGAGACTTTTTGGACAGCCTCTTTTCAGCTCCCCAGGCAGGACTTGAACCTCAGAGCTAAATATCTTGAAACCTATCACTTACAAAGCCCCTCTGAGCAACGGTCCCGAATTAGACACCTTTTAAACTACAACTGCTCAATGAACCTTGTTCTGTAAAATTATAAAAACAACAGGAATCCGCCAATACTAAAAACCTACACATCGAACTTTGAATTAGTTGGGTTCTGCCGGCTATCCCATATCGTCAACACAACAATATGCTCATCAGTAATTTCATAAAAAATCATGTAATCTCGTACAATCTTTGCCCGCACGTTAAACACATTCGTACGCTTTCCAATGAGCAGCCTTTTACAAACCAGCTTTAAACTCTCCTTAAAGAGCCGGTTCAGTTTTTTGCTATATAGATTCGATTTGTTGTGGACATTCCAATATTCAAAAATTCGCTTCCGGTAATCCTGTGCCTGAAAAGTCCATATTATTTGTCGAGCCATTCGTCAATTTCTTTATCTGCCTGTTCCTGAGATAAAAATTGTCCGTTGCTGTATTGCGTTTGAGCTTTTTCAATCGCCTCCTTCTGCTCAGGATTCAGCTCTAGTATATCTGTGTCTGCATCTTCATTCGTTAGCAACCTGTACATCTCCTCCAGCAACCTGTCATCTTTTGATTGGCTAATCCGGGTAATCAATTTATGTTTTAAATCCTGAATGGTCATAACCTGCATTTTTACAAATATAATCAAAATTTCAGCGAGCATGCTTTAACACGGTAATGCGTAAATAAATTGGAATTTGCCCCGCTGAATCAGCCTTGCTTTTTCTCAGTGTAAATAAAATGCTCAATTTGTACTGCATAAACTTGGTTTCGTTTTGGGTTCAAAATTAACATCAGTACACCTCTGAATGAAGTGCAAAAAGATGCAACTAAATACAATTCAATGAGCATATTGCAGTGTCAATCGGGACCAATTTGCCAATTCTAAAAACATATCCCGAATTGGACACCTTAAGAACGGGCATTTCCGTAAATTTCAGGGTAGGCTAAAAACAAAAAAAGCCTGAAATCATTGATTTCAAGCTTTCTCGTTAATTCTACTTAACATTTTAGCTCCCCAGGTAGGACTTGAACCTACGACCTACGGATTAACAGTCCGCCGCTCTAACCAACTGAGCTACTAGGGAATTTTGTTTTTAGAACGGTTGCTCTTGGATTTCAAAAGCGATGCAAAAATAGGTGCATTTTTATAAACTGCAAATTTTTCGGTAAAAAAATCGATAACAAAACGAATAAAATTCAGGCTTTCCGGGCATCCCCATTCCTGAATAGCCACTATCCGCCAGACTACGAAACGCTTAAAATACGGGGGCATTCGCCGCTACTAGTAATTTTCTCTTTCCTGTTCCCTCTCCTACCGAAAAGGACGGCTAAAACCGTGTTGTTCCCCGCCCCGAAAATTGGCATTGCAACAAAGCAGCCCTGTGGTTCTTTTTCTAATTGCATCTCCTTCCCTATTTGGCTGCGGCCCACATGCTATTTAACCGAAACGTTAAATTTATTTAACGAACTGCCATGTCCAAAGTTAATCCATTCAAAGTAGTATTTGGCAAAGGTCAAAAGGACTGCCCTTTTGCCGCAACTTAACAGGACAGAAAGACCTGAACAGTATCAAAACAGCCTGTTTTGAGTTCCTGCCATTCTTTTCGATTCCAAATATAATTAACTACTTTCGCCCATCATTTTTTTGACGAAATTATATTATGTGGGTTAGGTTCTCCCGAATTATCCTCCGAAACAAAATTGCAATACTTGTTGTACTGGGGCTTATCACCGTTTTCATGGGTTTCAATGCCCGCAAGGTCGAAATGTCCTACGAGTATTCGCAATTGTTACCAAAAAAAGACAGTGCTTACGTGGACTATCAGCGCTTCCGCGATATTTTTGGGGAAGAAGGCAATATTATTGTTGTGGGGCTCGAAGATCCCAGCTTTTTCAAACTGGACGATTTTCGCCAATGGCAGGATTTGAACCACGATTTAAAAGGTATCGACGGCGTGGACGGGTTACTTTCGGTATCAAGCGCTTACAACCTCAAAAAAGATGCCGAAGCGCGGAAATTTGTTGCTGTCCCCATCTTTCCTGCCGAAATTGCCTCGCAAGTCCAGCTCGACAGTTTAGCGGGTATTTTTCATTCGCTCCCATTTTATGAAGGCTTGCTATACAACCCCGAAAACAATGCTTACCTGTTGGCTATCACGGTCAATAAGGATAAAATGAATTCGAAGGCCCGCGAGAAAATGGTGCTGGCCATTAAAGACCGCTGCGACGAATTTGCTGCAAAAACCGGTCACCAGCTGCACTATTCGGGGATGCCTTACATCCGGGTTATTAATTCAATCCGGATAAAAAAAGAAATTTACCTGTTCAGTATGCTGGCCATGTGCCTGTGTATCGTCACGCTATTCCTGTTTTTCCGCTCGTACAAAGCCGTAATTATTCCCGTTGGGATTGTGCTTACCGGGGTGGTATGGTCGATGGGGATTATGAGCCTGCTCGGTTACAAAATTACCATGCTCACCGGCATGATCCCTTCGTTGCTCATTGTTATAGGCATACCAAACAGCATTTATATGCTGAACAAATATCACCAGGAATACAGGGCTCACGGGAATAAAGTAAAATCGCTGCAGCGGCTTATTACAAAAATCGGCAATGCCACCTTCCTGACCAACCTCACAACTGCTGCCGGTTTTGCAACGTTTGTAATTACCAACAGCGACATCCTGCGCGAATTCGGCGCGGTAGCTTCGCTCAGCATCATGGCTTTGTTCCTGCTTTCGCTGCTGATGATCCCGACCATTTTCAGCTTTATCAAACCGCCTCAGGAAAAACACATTCAACACCTCGACAATAAGCACATCCGCCGCATTGTTGATAAACTGGTCGAAATTACGTACCACCATATCAAGTGGGTATATGCATCGGCCCTGGTTTTGCTGCTGGTGGGCATTTACGGCATTACACTTATAAAAAGCTCGGGATACATGGTGGACGACATTCCCGAAACCGACGTGATTTACCAGGATTTGAAGTTTTTTGAGAATAATGTTGAAGGGATTATGCCCCTCGAGATTATGATCGACACTAAAAAACCGAAGGCTGCCATGAGTCTTCAAACCTTCCGACTGATTGACAGGCTTGAACATAAACTACACGAATACAAAGAATTGTCAACCTCGCTATCGCTGCTCAACTTGCTAAAATTTGCCAAACAATCGTTTTACAACGGCAACGAAAAATATTACAGCATTCCCACTAACCAGGAGAAAAACTTCATTTTAAGTTATGCTTCCAATTCAACCACCGGCGATGAACAAGGCTTGGGAAATTTACATTCGTTCATCGATTCGACCCAACAAATTACACGGGTAAGTATCCGCATGAAAGACGTGGGTACCAAGCGCATGGAACAACTTTACCATGATTTCAAAATGGAAGTCGATTCGATTTTCCCGGCCGAAAATTACAAGGTAACCATTACCGGTTCAAGCGTCACCTTTTTTAAAGGAACGAAATACCTGGTCAAAAACTTGTTTTCGAGCCTGGCACTGGCAGTATTTCTGATTGCTGTTTTCATGGCTATTATGTTCTACAGCTGGCGAATGGTAATCCTTTCACTCATCCCCAATATTTTGCCGCTTATTTTTACGGCTGCCATCATGGGGTTCACCGGAATACCAATTAAAGCGTCAACCATTTTGGTGTTCAGCATTGCTTTTGGTATTTCGGTCGATAACACCATTCACTTTCTGGCAAAATACCGGCAGGAGCTTTCTATTACCGGTTGGGACATTCAAAAATCGGTACGCATTGCACTAAACGAAACCGGCGTGAGCATGATGTACACCTTTGTAGTGCTGTTCTTTGGCTTTGGCGTGTACAGTATTTCCGACTTTGGCGGAACTGCAGCGTTGGGTATCCTGGTGTCGCTCACCCTGTTGGTAGCCATCGCATCAAACCTCATTCTTTTGCCAAGCTTGTTGATTGGGTTAGAACGACTGACGACCACACGTTCGTTCCGTGAACCGTTTCTCCCGATTTATAACGAGGAAGAAGATATTGAACGGGAAGAAAAAGCAATTGACGAAGAAGAAAAGGCGGCAGCAGCCAAACAAGCCGACACCGAAAACTAAGTTGAACCAAAAACGATAAAACCAATGGAGCGGTTGAAGGAGTTACAAGAATTGATAATTCACCAGATTGAACGGGAAGCCGAAACCATTGGCCAAACCGTACCGATCAACTTGTACCAACCCATTGAGTACACCTTACAGATGGGCGGTAAACGCCTCCGCCCGGTGATGGTACTACTGGCCGCCGATTTATTTGGCGGCCTGGTAGAAGATGCCCTTCCGGCAGCATTGGCGATTGAAATTTTTCACAATTTTACGTTACTGCACGACGATATTATGGACAAAGCCGATTTGCGCCGCAACAAGCCGTCGGTACACAAAAAATACAACGAAAACATTGCCATTCTTTCGGGCGACGCCATGTCGATTATGGCATACCGCTACCTGCTAAAAACAAAAACCGATCGCCTTCCCGAAATCATCAGCCTGTTTACCGAAACAGCGCTCGAAGTTTGTGAAGGGCAGCAATACGATATGGATTTTGAAGCCCGCCAGGACGTAACGGTGGACGAATACCTAAACATGATTCGGCTGAAGACCGCGGTTTTGCTGGCATGTAGCTTCAAAATGGGAGCCTTGGCTGCCAATGCCAACAACACCGATGCCCGGTTGATATACGACTTCGGCATTAACCTGGGACTAGCTTTCCAACTCCAGGACGACTTACTGGATGTGTATGCCGACCAAAACAAATTCGGCAAAAAAATTGGCGGAGATATTGTTGCCAACAAAAAAACCTTCCTTCTTATTAAAGCCCAGGAATTGTCGCAGTACCCGAATCACAACGAATTACGTACCTGGATTGACAAAAAAGAGTTTGACCCGACCGAAAAAATAAATGCAGTAAAAGCTATTTACGAGCTTGTTGGGGTGAAGCAGGTTTGTGAAAAGGAGATTCAAAACTACTACACAAAAGCACTCAACTCATTGAAAAACATTGCAATAGAAGAGAATCAAAAAGCCAGATTATTGGTTTTTGCAAAATCTATTATGGCCCGTGAACATTAACCAGCATTTACCGTTTTGATGAATTTCTGAACACTTAATAATAAACCGATGATTAACTTGTTGCATTTGGCCGGTTTTTGTAATTTACGGCGGCGCAAGATAAACTAAACAACATGAGTCAAAATAGTGGTAAAATTGTACAGGTCATCGGACCTGTGGTCGACATCAGCTTCAACAACGAAGGAAGCGAACTCCCCCGGATTTACGACGCACTTGAAATTGTACGTCCCGGAACAACCAACCTGGTTGTCGAGTGTCAGCAACATATTGGTGAAAACACCATTCGTACCATCTCCATGGACTCCACCGATGGGTTAAAGCGCGGAATGGACGTCATTCCGTCGGGGCGGCAAATCACCATGCCCAAAGGTGAAATTGCATTGGGACGTTTGCTCAACGTAACCGGCGATGCGGTTGACGGCCTTCCCCAGCTTCCAAAAAACGGCTTACCAATTCATAACAAACCTCCAAAATACGAGGATTTGAGCGTTGAAACCGAGGTATTGTTTACCGGGATTAAGGTTATCGACCTGATTGAGCCTTATGCAAAAGGCGGTAAAATTGGGCTATTTGGTGGTGCCGGTGTCGGAAAAACGGTATTGATTCAAGAATTAATTAACAATATTGCCTTGGCGCACAGTGGCCTTTCGGTATTTGCAGGCGTGGGCGAACGTACCCGCGAAGGAAACGATTTGTTGCGCGAAATGATTGAAGCCGACATTGTTGACTACGGCGAAGAATTCAAAAAATCGATGGAAGCAGACGGCTGGGACCTCTCGAAAGTGAGCGAGAAAAGTCTGGAAAAATCGAAACTGGCACTGGTATTCGGACAAATGAACGAACCACCGGGCGCACGTGCCCGCGTAGCCTTGTCGGGTTTAACCATTGCCGAAAGTTTGCGCGACGGCGACGGAACCCCGGGATCGGGAAAAGACATCTTGTTTTTTGTTGATAACGTGTTCCGCTTTACCCAAGCGGGTTCCGAAGTATCGGCACTCTTGGGACGTATGCCATCAGCCGTTGGTTACCAGCCAACCCTGGCTTCCGAAATGGGGATGATGCAGGAACGTATTAGTTCAACCAAAAACGGCTCCATCACTTCGGTACAAGCAGTTTATGTGCCTGCCGACGACTTAACCGACCCGGCTCCTGCAACAACGTTCGCCTTTTTGGATGCCACAACCGTACTGAGCCGTAAAATTTCGGAGCTGGGTATCTATCCGGCTGTTGACCCGCTCGACTCCACTTCGCGCATTTTGACCGAAGAAATTGTTGGCAAGGCCCACTACGACTGCGCACAGCGAGTAAAAGAAATTTTGCAACGCTATAAAGAATTGCAAGATATTATTGCCATTCTGGGTATGGACGAACTATCGGAAGAAGACAAACTGATTGTTCACCGGGCTCGCCGGGTGCAGCGCTTCCTATCGCAACCATTCTATGTTGCCGAGCAGTTTACCGGGTTAGAAGGTAAACTAGTATCGATTGAAGACACCATCAAAGGCTTCAACATGATTATGGAAGGTGAAGTTGACCGCTACCCCGAAGCGGCTTTCAACCTGGTAGGAACCATTGAGGAAGCCATTGCAAAAGGTGAAAAGATGTTGACTGACGCAACGGTTTAATCCATAAAAAAACAAGCCTATGTTTCTGGAAATAATAACACCCGAACGAAAGCTTTATTCGGGCAACGTAAATTTGGTGAGGGTGCCTGGTGCCAAAGGAAGCTTCGAGATTCTGACCAAACACGCCCCAATTATTTCGATGTTGATAAAAGGCGAAATTAAGATTGTGGACACAACCGAAAAAACAACTTCGCTGGAAATTACGGGTGGAGTGCTCGAATCGAAAGACGACAAAATTATTGTACTGGCCGAAACAGCCTGACACAGCGCAACAGATAATAAAAAAGCCTGGAGGAGATTTCCTTCAGGCTTTTTTACTTAAAGCTTTTAAAATACCACTATTCTCTGCAAATTAGCAACTTATATTTTAACACGACAGCACTTTATCAACCCAGTAAGTTTGAAGGTTACTCAAGCACAGAAAAAAATAGTGAATAAGACGGCGATGTTTACGGCTCTCCTCAACATACGGACAAAACAAATCTATCGGAGCTTTATCGGAATCGGCCTGTTCCGAACATTGTTCTTGGTTGTTTTAATCACTTTCGGAGGCTTTGCTCTGTTTATGAGCTCATCCGATAAACTGACTGCCCGGCTTATTGCCGCCGGGGTCCTGTTGCAAATCATGCTAGTTCACACCAAACGCAGGGACAAATCATTTCTGCAAAGTCACTTTGTCAACGCTAAACAATTGATGCTGGCAGAATATGCCCTCCTTGCAATCCCCTTTATCGGCTGCTTCGCATTTCACGAACAATGGTTTGCAATTGCCGAACTATTGCTAGGCTTACCTATCATTGTTAATGTGAACACAAGAGCCAAGTATTCGAACTTAAACACAGCGCTTCAAAAACGAATTCCCGATGATGCTTTTGAATGGAAAGGCGGCATACGAAAGCATTTTTTCATCATTATCCCGGTATGGGTAACCGCAGCCTGTTGCTCATTCTTCATCGGAAGTGTGCCAATTGCTATTTTCGTTTTAGGCTTTCTCACATTAAGCTTTTTCGAAGAATCAGAATCCACTCAAATTTTAATGTCACCAGAGCTTAGCGCCCAAAAACTACTGAAGCTAAAAATCAGGCGTCAGATCCAGTTATTCTCCGTAATGACAATTCCGTTGATCGGTCTGTTTTTTTTATTTCACATTGGGCACTGGTACGTCCCTGTAATTGAATATTTTGTTTTTTGTTGTCTGCATCTTTATACAATCGTCACAAAATATGCTTTCTACGAGCCCAATGCAAAATCGCCGGCAGCGCAGTTTCTTACTGCAATCGGAGCTGTTGGAGGGATAATTCCAGTATTCCTGCCAATCGTATGGCTTTTAAGCATTCACTTTTACATTAAATCCATTTCCAACTTAAACCGTTTTCTGAATGATTACAATTAGCGACCTAAATGTATCGTACAACGGGAACAACAAAGTTCTCTATAACTTGAATTTATCCTTGCCTGAAGGACTGATACATGGCATTGTTGGGTTGAACGGAGCCGGAAAAACAACTTTACTAAACACTTTGTTTGGATTGAAAAAGGCAGACTTGGGAACAATCACACGCGATAATCACCCAATAAACAGAAAATCTGTTTCCTATTTGACCACTGAAAATTTCTTCTTTTCCAATATAACTGGCAACGAATACCTCAGCTTGTTTAAGAATAGTGAATTTGATACCGAACAGTGGAATAATTTATTTGGATTGCCTTTGAATACAATAATTGACGGCTACTCAACGGGAATGAAAAAGAAACTTGCCTTGCTGGCAACCCTGAAACAGGATAAACCGATAATGATTCTGGATGAACCTTTTAACGGATTAGATATTGAAACCTGCCGCATTGTCCGCATGATTTTACTGCGACTGAAAGAAAAAAATAAAACTATAATCATCACCTCTCACATTATTGAAACCTTAACCAAGCTTTGTGACCTTATCCACTACTTGGATGTCGGGCAGATCAAGTTCAGCCGCGACAAAAGCGGCTTTTACGAATTTGAAAAAGAAGTGTTTGACAAAATAGAGAACGACAATATCGCCCTAATCGACAAGCTATTTCAGTAGCTGCTTCGTAACAAATAGAACGGCCTGTATTGTCGTATCCTGCGTATTTCTATCAATTGTTCGATTAAGGTTTCAGCGCTTTCACCAGGTTTTGTAAGGCCTCCAGAAGCATTGCCCGTGTGCAACCAAGGTTCAGGCGCATGTAGCCGCTGCCGCCTTTGCCAAACTGAGTACCCCGGTTGAGCCCAAGTCCGCCATCAACAATCGCTTGATTCAATTCATCGTCCGAGAGGCCAAAGGCCGAAAAGTCGATCCAGGCGAGGTAAGTGGCTTCCATCTTCATCGGGTTCGCCTCGGGCAGGTGTTCTTTCAGGTAATCAACCATATAGTTGAAGTTAGCCTCGATATATTGCATCAATTGCCGACGCCAGTCCTCCCCCTTTGTAAATGCCATTTCCAGGGCAATGTGCCCAAAAATGTTTCCCATGTGCAGGTGCGGCGTATTCAGCGCGCGCTCGTAGCGCCCCCAGTGACGTTTATTCGGGATAATTAAAAACGAAGTGGCAAGCCCTGCCAGGTTAAACGTTTTGCTGGGTGCCATACAAACCACACTGTTTTGCGCCACTTCGTCCGAAATGGTTGGCACCGGCACATGCGTGTGCCCCTCGAAAACCAAATCTGAGTGAATTTCGTCGGATACGATTAATATATTGTTGGCCACGCAAAGCTCGCAAAGTGCCGTCAACTCCTCGCGGTTCCAAACCATGCCGCCGGGGTTTTGCGGGTTGCACAACAGCAACATTTTGGTTTTCGGGCTTAATTTTGCTTTGAGGTCGTCCAGGTCGAAGGTGTAGCGGCCGTCAACCAGCTTTAGGGGGTTTTCCAGCACGGTGCGCCCGTTTGCTTTCACCGATTCGAAAAAGGGAAAATAAACGGGAACCTGCACCACAACCTCGTCGCCGGGTTCGGTAAAGGCCTCAATCAACAGGTTTAACCCAGCCACAACACCCGGGCTGAACGAAATCCATTCTTTTTTTATCTCCCAGCCGTGGCGTAGCTTCATCCAATCGATCATGCTTTGAAAGTACGATTCGGGGCGGAAGGTGTAGCCGAGTATCTCATGGCCCAATCGCTCTTTTAAAGCTTCTATAATAAAGTCGGGTGTTTTAAAATCCATATCGGCCACCCACAAGGGCAACACATCGGCTTTACCAAAAAAGCGTTCACGCATGTCGTATTTTACACAGTTTGTTCCTTCGCGCGGAACAAGTTCATCAAAATTGTATTTCTTCATGACTTTCGCTATTCTTTACTATCGATTCGCTTTAAATAATTTTGGCCGTTTTCTTTTTCAACCTTTAATACAAAGTTGAAACGGTTGAGTTGCAGGCATAAGTCAAAGTCGGCTTGCGGTGCCCAAGCTTGCTTATCGGGCTCAAAAAAACGGGCACCGGCTCCAGCCCGAAGTGTGTTTCGCATCTGTCCCAGATCGAAAGGTAGGTCTTCCAGCTGAGCTTTAATGTACTCTGCAAAAAAGGTATCCTCGTCGGTTGGGTAGCTGCAAGCGTAGCCCATGCAAACCAAGGAAAGCTGCGCGGGATTTTGGCGGCGTATATAATTAATAATAGCGCCCGCATTGACAAAGCTGCCGGTAATCAACTCGTCGGCCTGTAAGGCGTTGGCAATTCCCTGGGTGCCCGAGCTGGTGGTGTGCACCATGGTTTTTCCCTGCAAGTTCAATTTCATTAACTGCGACGGTGAATTGCCACAATCGAAACCTTCGGGTTTTTGCTCGTTGCGCTCGCCAACCAGTAAAAATGCAGGATTGTTGCGTTTCAACCCATACGCTTCGTCGATGTTTCCAACCGGATAAATCCGTTGCACACCGCCGTCGAAAGCATAGCAGGCAACAGAAAATGCCCGGAACACATCAATAATAACGCTTAAACCACGCGCTTGCCTGGCCCCATCGAGTAATTGTAAAATTTCAATTTGCATAACCTGTACCGATTCCTTTATGTGTAAACCTCATAGGTTGAATAACTACGTTGCTAAAACGATGGCTAAAACTAAGCATTCATTCCTAAAAACAAGTGCGGAACGGCCAGGTTATTTCAGAATACACAGGCGGTATTACTCTATTTTGCATAAGAAGTGTACCCTGCACCAAGTAGCACCGTGCTGAGATACACAAACTAAAAACGAAATAAAACCGGAAAAATAAGGGCAAAACCGGAAAAATTCGAATTTAATTCAATAAAAGACTTTTTAGTATTAAATTAAAGTTAACAGATACAAATAAATATTCGAATAATCAAAACTGATCATTGAAATTTAACAAAGCGAAAACAGTCCGATTAAAACTATAACACATTCATTTATTGCATATTATTGACTATAAAAACATCAGCAATATCTACATGTGTCGTAAAACATATATTTTAACTTAGTATTAACGTATGTTTTGCAGCATGTTTTCGTATGCGACTTATCTTTGTAGTGTACTTAATGCAGAACAATTTAAAATTTTGAACAATGAAAACAATGAAAACATTCATCGCAATTATTGCCGTAGCACTAGGTGCTAACGTAGCAATAGCCGGAGGAAACCCGCGTGTGGATATTCTTCCCTTAAATGCCGACCGTGCCGTTGTAGCCATCTCGGGCGAAGCCGACGCACAATATGAAATAAGTATCGAAAACGAGCGCGGCGAAGTTGTTTACTACAAGGAAACCGAAGGTATCCAGGCCGATTACCGGAAAATCTTCAATTTTTCGAAACTGGAAGACGGCGACTACAAATTAACAGCCTCGGTAAACGGGATTAGCAGCACCCGCAATTTCACAGTTAATGCCAACGAAATTGCTGTTGGCGAAATGAGCTACGCAGCTGCTCCAGTTTTCACGTTCGCGAACGATGTGTTGCGCGTAGCCTACCTGAACTACCCGGGCGAAAAAGTAAACCTTAAAATTTACAGTGGTAACGAGTTGGTTTACGACAAAACAATCGATGCCAACTTTGCTGTAAACGAGGGCTTAAACCTGACAAAACTGGAAAGTGGCAACTACCACGTTGTACTGGCCAGCGGAAACGATGTTTACGATTACACCGTTCGTAAATAAGCTGTGCTCCCGGATACACCACGCCAGCTAAGCCAGAACTAATCGGACCTAAAAATTTTCAGCTTAAAATTAAATAGCACTCAAAGGACATGAAAACAATGAAAATTTTAGGATTGGCAATTGCCCTCACTGTAGCGGGTCAAATTGCCTTGGCCACGGATGGCCCGAAAGTTGAATTGAAACCGCTGGAAGGGAAAACCGCCGTTCTGGAAGTTGTGCAGGCAACCAACAAACCGCTCGAAATTACCATTCAAAACAAATCGGGCGAAGTGGTTTATTATGCTGAAACAGATGGCGACACCAATAAATACCAGCTTGTTTACAATTTTGCAGGATACAAACCAGGAACTTACAACATGATGGTGGCCAACGAGCAACTGCTAACCGAATACCGGTTTACCCTAACCGATGGGGCAGTGAGCGTGGGCGCGCAGCAAACAAGCCAAAAACCGTTTTTTGCGTACAACAATGCCCAAGCCATTTTTCGTGTTGCCTACCTGAACTACCCTGGCGAACAGGTAAAGCTAAAGGTGTACGATGGGAATGAGCTTATTTACAACAAAGCATTGGACAATTCATTCTCGGTTAACGAAGGACTAAACTTATCGAAACTGGCAGCCGGACAATACCAAATTGTATTGGCAGCCGGAGACAAACAGTTTGATTACCCGGTTATTATTGACAGAAAATAATAGTTAAGAACTAAAAAAATCCAATGCGGTATCGAAAGACACCGCATTTTTTTTGCCCGAAACCGAAGTTCCGTCCCCTCACCCAAACAAAATTTTAGCCAATCAAATTTTAACCTATATTTGAGGAATATCAAACTAAACCTTATGAAAACTGTAAGCTACTTAAAGCTCCTTAGTTTGGGCATTGTCATGGCCATAGCTTTTAGCGCTTGCCACG
>JBKEAN010000190.1:0-9812 GCA_047972415.1 Mangrovibacterium sp. | reverse complement strand
CCCATCGAGCAGGTAAAAGTGTTGACGGCTTTTTAATATGTTCGGGTTGATTTCTTGTTTTATCATGTTTTGCGTTGTTTGGAGCACAAAGAAAGGGAAACTTCCTTGTGGCAGCAAACAAAAACAACAGGAGAACCGACTTTCGCTTCTTAATTGCTTCGGTTTTGGTACAAACAAGAAAATAAAGGGACGGTAGGGTTTTCAGAAGGGTACACCTGATAGAAAAGGTGTCTTGTTGGTTGTCAGAGGTATCTTGTTGGTTGTCAGAGGTATCTGATTGGTTGCCGAAGGTGTCTTGTTGGTTGTTAGAGGTATCTGGATGGTTGCCGAAGGTATCTTGTTGGTTGCCGAAGGTATCTAAATGGCCGTCATAAGCATCTAAATGGCTGTCATAACATCTAAACGGTTGTCATACGCATCTAAACGGTTGTCATACGCATCTAAACGGTTGTCATATGCATCTAAACGGTTGTCATACGCATCTGAACGGTTGTCATATGCATCTAAACGGTTGTCATACGCATCTGAACGGTTGTCATATGCATCTAAACGGCTGTCATACGCATCTGAACGGTTGTCATATGCATCTAAACGGTTGTCATATGCATCTAAACGGCTGTCATATGCATCTAAACGGCTGTCATAAGCATCTAAACGGTTGTCATAAGCATACGAACGGTTATCAAAGGCAACAGCAATACTCAGCCCAAGCCCGATAAATTGGCCTTTGCCCTTCATTATACATCGCAAGGGGCAGAGTTGGGCAATTGCCGGACAACGGGGTGAGTATTGGGCCCTAAATTCAATAAATTGAACAGTTTCTTAGTGTTTTTGATTTGATCTGTCCGAGTGCATAATCTTATCTGTCCAGGCGAGCATAAGGGCCGACAGGATGAACACCAGGTGGATGGCAATTTGTAATAAGGCAGCCTGCAAACTAATGTTGTTAATATCGATAAAGGTCTTTAGCAGGTGAACCCCCGAAATGGAAACCAGCGAAATAATCAGTTTAATCTTCAATGTCCCTGCGTTGATGTGGCTCAACCAATCGGGTTTGTCGGCATGGTCGGCAAAATCAATTTTACTTACAAAAGTCCAATAGCCGCCAACAAACACCACTACTAACAGGTTAACAACCATCGAAATATCGACCAAGCCGAGCACGGAGAGCAGGATGAGGTTTTCGTGCATATCGGAGAAGTTGCCGATAAGGTGTACCAATTCTTTCATAAACTTAACCACATAAACCAGCGAGGCCACAATTAGGCCTACATAAACGGGCAGCTGAATCCAACGGCTCCAAAAGATAAACTGTTCAATTACGTTTTCTGCTTTTTTAATTCCTTTTTGCATTGTTTGTTTCTTAATTGTTTGGTTATTCTGCAACTTCGGTTTGCGAACGAAGTGCGTTAAAAAACAGCCAGACAATGTGCTTTGTTTGGCTTTGACGAAAGAATAAATAAAGTTGTTACAGGGGTTTATTGTCGCCTTCGTGGTTTAGCTTATCGAGCATTGTGTATTTGGCCTGGCGGTTTTTCCAGCGTTCGCGGGCGTACAGCTGCATGTCGGTTACGGTGTCTTTTTCGTCCATAATTTCGAGCCCAAGGAGGGTTTCAATAATGTCTTCCATCGATACAATACCGTCGAACCCGCCGTATTCGTCCACAATCATGGCAATGTGTTCTTTTTTCTCAATCAGTTTTTCCCAGAGAGTAAACAACACCATGTTGTTTGGAACAATAACAATAGGACGTTTAATATCTTTCAGGCTTAGTTCGTGCCGGTCTTCGGCCAGTTTTTCAAAAACAGCCTGACGAAAAACATAACCGCTAATGTTTTCTTCTTTGTCGGTATAAACCGGGATACGCGAAAACTTCAGGTAGTCTTTATGCTTCAGGAATTCGCCCAGCGGAAGATTTTCGTCGGCAACGGCAACCACCACACGGGGTGTCATAATCTGGTCGACCCGAACGTTTTTTAATTTGACAATATTTTGAATAATGCCGTGTTCTTTTTCTGAAAAAACACCTTCGTCGGCGCCAATGCTGGCCAGTGCAGCAATTTCTTCACGGCTGGTTGTCATTTCTTTTTCGTTTTTCGAGAACAGGCGTGTAATAAGGGCCGAAACCACTACCAACGGGTAGCTTACCCATATCATTACCCGGATAACCGAGGCCGACACCTTGGTAAGGCTTCGCCAGTAACGGGCACCAATGGTTTTGGGGATAATTTCGGTAAGTACCAGGATGAGTATGGTAAGAACAGCCGATACAATGCCAAACGAAGCTTCGCCAAACACCTTAACAGCTTGTGCACCAACCCCGGCAGCCCCAATGGTGTGGGCCACCGTATTGAGCGAAAGGATGGCCGACAAGGGTTTATCAATATCGTTTTTTAAATTGCTGAAATAATGCGCCCAGGGGTGCCCTTGCTGCTGTTTAACCAACAAGAACGATTGCGGGGTTGACAGTAAAACCGACTCCATGATAGAGCATAAAAACGAAACAAACAGCGCAAGAAAAAGGTAAGCAAGCAGAAGGGCCATGATTTTTTGAATGATTTTTCGAAAGATAGGAATTTTCGGCAAACAAGGATGAACGGCTGTTTTATCCTTCAGGAAAATTGCCATTAATGGTTGACGAATTACTTCGCTTTGGTACAAACCGGGCTGATTGAAAAAATTGCAGAATTGAATCAGGCATTTCGTAACTATAGGCAGATGCCAGGGGCATCAACTGTTTATAGAATGACAACGATGGGGGCTGTCCCAAAAAGAAGAGAAAAGTCCACAAATTACACCAATTGTACAAACAACACCTGGCGATTTACACTGACCAACAGTAGTGAACAAAACGAAGGCCTTTGTAATTTGATGTAACTTGCGGACTCAATTTTAAACAGTTTCTTTTAGTTGAACGATTTCAATTGTTTGGCAAGGGTTCATTTCAACCGAAATTAGTTCACCGTCAAGTTTATAGTTAGCGCCTTTTACTTTAAACCCTTCATTGTTAAACGGGTTATGAATTTTTAGCAGTCCGCCTTTTTCAGATTTTATTGTCACCGAGCGTACAGCACTGTTTTTTCGTTCGGCCGAAACCAGGAAGGCGCCATAAGTTCGTAAACCGGTAAATGTGACATCAGTCCACGATGCCGGTATTGCCGGGAATAGGCGCACTGCTCCTGTGTGGCTTTGCAACAGCATTTCCTGAATGGCCGAAGCAAAGGCAAAATTGCCTTCGAGTGTAAACGGCCGATAGGTAAAGTTTGAATGACCAGCTTTGCATTGGTCGCCATTGACATGAAATGAATTCTTCAAACAAAAACACTCGGCAAACGTGCGAAGGGCACCGGCTGCTTTTTCACCATCGAAAGCACGTGCATACAAGTTGCCCTGCCAACTGAAGGAATAACCAGTCCATTGTGACGTTCCTTGTTTTTCGAGGTTTTTAAGTGTATTGTCAATAATGGTTTTATCCTGTTCCCCATTCGAAACATCAATTAACCCCAGCGGATGAAACCCCATGAGGTGCGAAAAGTGCCTGTGCGATTCGTTGTAAGGGAAACCGGGTGCGAGCATCAACCCGGTTTCGGTATCAACAGCATAGCCGGGCCAACGCTCCAGTTCCTTTTTCCAGCGTTCAGCGTCGTTGTTTAACCCAAGTTCCAACGCACATTCCTGTGCTTTTTCAAAAGTCCAGCGAATGAGTGCCAGATCAAAATTGGTTGTTTCGGCAAACCAGGCTTCGGCCGAATTATTATAAATTTCGGGGCTTGAGCTTATTTTCAGTTTTTTTGTTCCCGAATTGGTTGTAACCGAAACCTGTTCAAAAAATGTAGCAACATCTTTAAGCCAGGGATAGGTGCGCTCCTTTAAAAAATCGCGATCCATTGAGAAGCGCCAGTGTTGATAAAAGTTTTGCCCCAACCAGGCAGCAACGGTTTGCCCCAACGAGTATTGAATCCATCCGCCCATAGGCTCGCCTTCGAGTGTAGTAACACCCGGAACGTTCAATCCATCGACTTCAAAATAGTCGCGGGTGTATTTTTTGAACGCGGGACGGTTGTTCCACAGCCAATTTACAAATCCCGATTCAAGTTCCAACTGGTTACCGGCATACGAGGGCCAGTAGCTTAGTTGTGTGTTCAGGTCGTGGTGAAAGTCGCCTTTCCAGGGTGGTAGCTGTCCGTTGTCGGCCGTCCAAACCGCCTGAAGCGAGATAGGTGCTGTTGTTGCGCGGGCAGCCGAACCAAACTTGTACATTTCGAGGTAATACTGTTTTTGAAGGACCGAATCGGGAATTGAAATTGCCGATTGTGCCCAATAATTGCCCCACCAGACCTGGTGGTCGGCAAAAGCTTTTTCATATCCTTCCAACAGAGCATTTTCAACCATTTTACTGGCCGGAACAGTGTTTTCGTTGTTGTTTTTCGACGACGATACCGCCCAGCAACCGGTTTGGCTGTGGCCGCTGGTTTCCCATTTTACGTTTATCTGGTAACTAAAATCGCCCCATCCTTTTTGCGTGTAGTTTACCGTATTCTTGCCGGTTTCAATGGTTCCCTGCTTATAACCCAGCTGGCTCAACGACTGGTTGTTTTGTTCCACCGAGTTAATTCCCTCGTAATCGGGTGCAACAACCACTGTTTGCAATTCGTTGGGAATATTTTCGAGCCGGTACCAACCGGTTTCACCGCCGGCATTGATAAAGCTTGTAAAACGTGCACCACTTTCCCATTCAACAGAACAACAGGCCGTAAACAAATCGAGCGAAACCGATTTTACTTTTCCCAATGGTTCGATGTTGATTTCCAATGCGCCGGCCGGAATTTTTGTAGGGGCCGGGAAAAGGCCTGAAGGGCGGTCGAACTCTTTCAAAACCCGTTGGTAATTGCCCGATTCCCATTCGCGGTAAACGTCGTTAAACTTCCATTCGTTGAAGTTGATGTTTTCTTTGGGACGCAGGTCCCACAAGTCGGAGCGGTCGAGCGACAGGCGAAGCTTGCCGTTCGTTTCCCAGACCAGGCAGCCCAACAGTCCGTTTCCAAGTGGCATGGCTTCGTCCCATCGTGTTGCCAGTTCGTTAAACGCGAGTGGTTCTCCGTTAAACGTGTTTTGGTTTGAAGTAGGGGAACACGAAAAAAGGAATAAGGCAAAAAGTGGGATCAATAATGTTTTCATTCGTATAAAAATTTAATTTTCCATTTATGCTTTGTCACGTACTCATGGAATAGCCATTTATTCATTTTCGGTTTGTATGAGCTTAAGCCCTTATGGCTATTTCATCATATTGTTTTTGATTTTTTTTTGATGGCGTTAATTTTGCAAGGTTGCCGGTTTTTATAGCTGTTAAAGTTGAAAATGGCTTTTACGCATCATTTTATTCGACATAAAAGATTGAAAACTCGCGGATTTGTGGTTCGCCGATTGATTTGGTTACTTTTAAGCGGACAGCATAAACTTCTTCTCCGTCAAAACGATGAATGAATTTGTGCCCGGCACACGAACCTTCAACAATGGATTGCCAGCCCCTGTTGGTTTTTCCTTCGATAGTAAATTTCCGGATACGTTCCCCTTTGCTAATGTCTTCAGCTAAGACAACCTGGTTGATTTTTTGTTTCTTTTTCAGCTTCAGCATAAAGTTATTACCTGCGCCCGAACTGCTTGCCAGCGGGTTTGCAAACCGGCGTTTAATCTCGTCGCCCAGTTCTTTTAAACGTTGCACATCGGGTTGGGGGAGCAAGCCATCCGAATTGGGTGTCAAGCCAATAATAAGCGAACTGTTGTGCCCTACCGAGTTGTAGTACATATTCATCAGGTTTTCGAGCGGGAAAATGTGTTCTTCGTCGCCGGGTTCCCAAAACCATTCGTGGCGGCCGTTGTAGCCGCGCAGCGGGGCATCGCTCATGGCCGGCATGTAATAGGGCCCATCCGGGTCGCCTTCTTTTAAAAGTTTGAAGTTATTTTTGAATACTTCGTCCTGATTGGCGGAGTGCGAATATTGAAACGGATACGTTCCCCAGCAGGGGTAAGGCACGGTGCCACTTTCGCTGCCTCCCCAACGAATGTCGGCGCGTTGTGTGTTGTGGTAGAAAATGCAGTTCGACTGGTGTTTCTCGAAAATACCCAACACATCAGGCCCACCTTTTTCGGGGCCATGAGCACCACCATCGAACCAAACAATGGCCAGGTTACCATAGCGCGACATCAACTCTTCGGTCATCCCCTCGCACATGCGGTTGTAGTATTTTTGCCGGTTTTCGGCAAAAGCACCTTCGCCGTTTACATTAAAATCGTAAATGCCTAAAAACGAATTCCAGCGGATGCCAATGTAAATTCCGGGTAAAACACCATATTTCCGGCACGATTCAACAAAATCCTTTACAATATCGCCCTTTCCGTCGCGCCACGTTACTGTTTTCAGGCTATATGGGTTTACATCGCTCTGGTACAGGGCAAATCCGGTTTCGTGCGTGGCGGTAAGGATAGCTATTTTGCACCCGGCATCTTTAGCTGCTTTTACCCATTGGTCGGTATCCAGTTTTTTTGGGTTGAACATGTTATAATCGGGTACCGGTGCAATGCGGTTTTCGCTTTGGACGTATTTCTTTCCGTCAAAAACATGCAGGTCGTAATGAAAAACAGCAACCAGTTCGGCATTTTGCCAGTTGAGCTGTGCACGGGTTGGGATGGGTGTTTTTACCTGTTCCTGAGCAACAGCAATTGCGATTGAGAAAAACAATGCAATAATCGGTAGCAATATCTTTTTTTTCATGGTTCAATTTTTTCATCATTTTACATGCAGACCCATCCGTTTTTCGGTACATACGTTGGTATCCTTTTGTTGCAATTCTTCTGCCTTCGTGTCTGTAATTGCATTAAAGAACTTCATCGGGCCAGGGAACCACTTGTCCGCTTGCTTTGTACGAGGGACGTTGTGCATCAACACTTCTCAGGTATTCTCCCAGCTTGCGGGCCAGTTTTTGTACTTCTGCCGGATACTTTTCGGCCAAATTATGACGTTCGCCAATGTCTTCGGTTATGTTGAACAGTTCAAAATGCTGATCGGCGTAGTAGTAAATCAATTTCATATCGCTACTGCGTATGGTACTGGTGGCACCAATCCCTGGGCCGGTGTGTCCCCAGTTGTTTGGGAAATGCCAGAACAAATCGCGCTCGCCGGGCTTATTTTCAGGGTGCAACAGCAAGGGGACAAAACTTACACCATCGATTTTTTGTGCTGTTTTGTAGTCTTTTATTTCGGCCAACTCAAGAATAGCCGGAAAAAAATCCTCAATAATTACCGTTGAATTATTTTTTGTTGCAGAAGCTACTTTACCAGGCCATTTTACAATCATGGGTTCACGGATTCCTCCTTCGTAGGCCGAGCCTTTTCCACTATTAAGCGGGCTGTTGTGCGTAAACAATTCGCCAGCTCTTGGGCGAAGAGTGAACCCTCCGTTATCTGACATAAACAGGATAATTGTATTGTCCGCAATTTCCTTTTCATCCAGGTAGTTCATTAAATCGTTAAGGCTTTTGTCCATCGCCTCAATCATTGATGCATATTTTGCTTCGGGCTCGGGCAAACCGGCATCCAGGTATTTCTGATAAAAGCGCCGGTCGGCATTTAGTGGTATATGAACGGCATAATGGGCCATATATAAATAAAATGGTTTGTTGGCAGCTAAAGCTTTATCGATGGCTTTTTCGGCTTCGATGGTAAGGGCTTCGGTAATAAAGATGGAATCGCCGTGGTACTTTTCCAAGCCAGGAACCCCCCAGGGTAAAGTATGGCCGCCTTTTTCGGCATTCCCGAAGTTTTGCTCGCCAAGGTAACTTCCGAGCCCTCCGGCAGCATGGCCTGCAATGTTTACATCGAACCCGCAATTTTCGGGATTGGCAGCGGGGGTATCCATTGCACCAAAATGGGCTTTTCCGCAGTGAATCGTAAAATAGCCGTTATCTTTCAGTATTTGCGGCAACATGGTGGCATACACCGAATGCTCAATACTATCCACTGGCTGAACACCATTGACATTCCAATCGGGGTAGTTGAGTATCTCATCATCGGCATCTACCGAAACATTTTTGCGCAATGTCCAGTTGGTTACCCGGTGCCGGGCAGCGTTCATCCCACTCATCAGGCTTACCCGTGTTGGCGAACAAACAGAACTGGCATAAGCTTGGGTAAAAATCATCCCATCTGATGCCAGACGTTCCATGCCTGGGGTATGGTAGCGGTTGTTAAGGTCTGTTTTTTCAGTCCAAAAGGGGACTGACGTGTCCTGCCATCCCATATCGTCCACCAGAAAAAAGATAATATTGGGTTTACTGTTGCTTGTTTCGCCGGTATTGGCCGTTCGCGTACACGCCATAACGACGAGCAGAAGTGTAGCTATTGTAACTGCAATTTTTTTCATAATTAACGATTTTTGGATGGAACACTTCTTTCTTCAGCCTTATACTTTTCGAGCAAACTTTTAAGTTCTTCCACCACTTCAGGATGCTCGTTGTACACGTTGTTTGTTTCGCCAATGTCGGTGCTTAAATCGTAAAGCTGAATGGGAGGGAGGCCTTCTTTTTCGGCTTGCTGGTTATTTTTTGGAGTTGTCCAGCCACCGGAGCCACCACCATCAATATACTTCCATTTGCCTTTGCGGATAGCAAATTGGCCTCCTCCCGAATGATGGACCGTAGCTTCGCGAACCGGGAAGTTGAAGTTTTCTCCTTTTATCAAGGGCAACAAGTTGTAGCTGTCTTCGGCGGCATTGTTGGGCAGCTCTTTACCCAAAATGGCCGCACAAGTTGCCATAAAATCGGTATGACAAATAATTTCGTTGCTTTTTGTTGCGGGGACAACGTTGCCCGGCCATTTCACAAAAAATGGTACATGGTGCCCGCCGTCCCAAATGTCGGCTTTTGTTCCGCGAAACTGGTAACTGGGATTGTGCCCGTATTTTAAAACCGAGCTTACGGCACCACTCATGTTTGTTCCATCTCGCCCGGGTGAGCCGTTGTCGCTGGTGAAAATTACCAGGGTATTGTCGGTTAAGCCTTCTTCATCAAGCGCTTTCAGTACTTGTCCAACGGTCCAATCCACTTCCTGCACAAAGTCGCCATAGGCACCAGCTTTACTCGATCCCCTGAAATTTTCATTTGGCGCAATTGGCGTGTGTGGTGCCGTTAGCGCAAAATAGAGGAAGAATGGTTTGTCGGCTTCCCTTTTGAAAATGGATTGCGTATTTTTTATGTAATCCACCGCTTTTTGGGTAATGGCAGGCATTACTTTTTCCAGAGCCCATCCCTTGAGCATGACCCCTTCATTGCCAAACATATCACCCGGTTTTTGTTCGTCGGGAATACCAATGGTTCTATCGTTTTCAATAAAACAATACGGAGGGAAATTGGGTACATCATCGCCAAAGTAATAGTCGAAGCCGCGTGTAACCGGACCATTTTCAATTGTTTTCGAAAAATCGACTTTTGCTTCAAATTCGCTGCGTAATTTTCCACTTCGGTCCCATTCTGCCTGTCTGATGCCGGAATTTATTTTCGAGCTGTCAGTTGTTGGCCATTCCCAGCCCAGGTGCCACTTGCCGATGCAAGCAGTGGTGTAACCATTTTGTTTCAGAAGCTCGCCTACCGTTAACCTTTCGGGCTCGATAAGCGGCCCGTCGTAAGGCCACAATACGCCACTTTTTAAACTTGTACGCCAGCAATACCTACCGGTTAGAATGCCGTAGCGTGTTGGTGTACAAACAGAAGATCCAGAGTGGGCATCGGTGAAAGTCATTCCTTCGGTTGACAGTTT
>JBKEAN010000189.1:0-2800 GCA_047972415.1 Mangrovibacterium sp. | reverse complement strand
GCCTGCATCGGCAAACGAACCCTTGCTGTGGCAAGGCGTATCAACCAAAGCCCGCTTTACCCTTGGTTTGGGCGACGAAAACAGCGGCAAAACCGCCTACCTGTACTTTCGCTGGGCAAACTCGCGGTACCCCGCGCTGGCCGGCCCCTGGAGCCAACTGTACGCCGTGCTTATTCTGTAAAATTGATTAGTGATTAGTGGATATTTAAACTGTAAGAAGTCCACGAATTACACAAATTGAACAAGCAATACCTGGTGGCTGCGCTGATAATCATCACCTTACAAAATGAAGGTTTTTACAATTTGATGAATTTGTGTAATTTGTGGACTTCTTAGACAGCTTCTAAAGACCGATTTATCGGGCTTGGGGTGAGTAAAAAGAGAAAGAATTGGCGTTAAAATCTGTCAACAAACTAAAATTTAAACAATTTCTTAAATCTTAGATAGTAGAAATTTAGTTTGAAGCTTGAAACTTGAAGCTTAAGGCTTGAAGCTTCAATTTCGTTTTTCGCTGCATTTTATTAACAAATTGCTTATTTTGTCCTTGTTCTTAACAATTATTCATTGTAGTGGCTGTACTTTTGGAGCTCCAAAGTCTCAGGCATTTGTCAAATTGTAGTACAACCCAAACACATCATAAAACAATGGAACAAAAAATTGCATTAATTACAGGAGTTACCGGGCAAGATGGTGCCTACTTGTCGGAATATTTGTTGAAAAAAGGGTACATCGTACATGGTATGAAACGCCGCTCGTCGCTGTTTAACACCGACCGTATTGACCACCTGTACCAGGATCCGCACGTCGAAAACCGCAATTTCCACCTGCACTACGGCGATCTGACCGACTCGATGGTGATTACCCGCCTCATTCAGGAAGTGCAGCCCCACGAGATTTACAACCTGGCCGCTATGAGCCACGTAAAAGTATCGTTTGATATGCCCGAGTATGTAGCCAATGCCGACGGTATTGGCACCCTTCGCATACTGGAAGCAGTGCGCCTGCTGGGCTTGGCCCAAAAAACACGTATTTACCAGGCTTCCACTTCCGAGCTATACGGCTTGGTGCAGGAGGTGCCGCAAAAAGAAACCACGCCCTTCTACCCCCGCTCGCCTTATGCCGTTGCCAAAATGTATGCCTACTGGATTACGGTAAACTACCGCGAAGCTTACAACATGCACGCCTCCAACGGTATTTTGTTTAACCACGAAAGCCCTATCCGTGGCGAAACCTTTGTTACCCGCAAAGTAACCCGCGCCATGAGCCGTATTGCATTGGGTATGCAGGATTGTATGTGGCTGGGCAACCTGTCGTCCAAACGCGACTGGGGGCACGCCAAAGACTACATTCGCGCCATGCATCTTATTTTGCAGCAAGACGAGCCCAGCGACTATGTTATCTCTACCGGTATTACCACCACCATTCGCGACTTTATTAAACTGGCAGGTGCCGAAGCCGGGCTAAACATTGAGTTTAAAGGCGAAGGCGCCGCCGAAAAAGGCTACCTCGTTGCAGTTGACGAGAATGTATTTAGCGAAAAAGTAGGTACAGAATATCTGCCAGGCATCAAAGCCCGCATTCAAGGCAGCTCGCCCTCCGGGGAAGGCCGGGAGGGGGCTTGCGTTGTTGCCGTCGATCCGCAGTACTTCCGCCCTACCGAAGTGGAGCTGCTGATTGGCGACAATACCAAATCGCGGGAAAAACTAGGCTGGGAACCTAAATACAACCTGGCCGGTTTAGTCGAAGACATGATGCGCTCCGATATTAAACTATTTAAAAAAGATGCCTACCTGAAAGATGGCGGCTACCAGGTACTTAACTATTTTGAATAGTGTTTTATCCACTAATTTCACGAATTACACAAATTAGAGATATAACTTTGTATAATCTAAGAGACTGTTTAAGTTTTATTTATTGACGGATTTTAACGGCAATTCTTTTTCTTTTTACTCACCCCAAGCCCGATAAATCGGTCTTTACCCCTCTCTATTAATAGAGAGGGGTGGCACATCGAAGATGTGACGGGGTGAGTATTGGGGCTCTAAATTAATTTTAAACAGTCTCTTAATTAACTTCGGAACACCAATCCTTCAGTATAAACGAGTTATTTTGTGAAAATTAGAAAGCTGATTTGTGAAATTTGTGGACAATAAAAAAACCATGCAGAAAAATTCAAAGATATACATTGCCGGGCACCGGGGTTTGGTGGGATCGGCTATTCAAAAAAACCTGGAACGTAAAGGCTATACCAACCTGGTGTACCGCACATATGAGCAACTGGATTTAACCGATCAGCAGGCTGTTGCCCACTTTTTCGAGGACGAAAAGCCCGAGTACGTTATCCTGGCGGCAGCTAAAGTAGGTGGTATTATGGCCAACAACATTTACCGCGCCGATTTTATTTATATGAACATGCAAATCCAGAACAACGTCATCCACCAGTCGTTTGTACATGGGGTGAAGAAACTGTTGTTCCTTGGTTCAACCTGCATTTACCCGAAAAACGCGCCGCAGCCCATGCCCGAAGACTGCCTGCTAACCGACGTGCTCGAATACACCAACGAACCCTACGCCATTGCTAAAATTGCCGGCTTAAAACTGTGCGAAAGCTACAACCTGCAATACGGGACCAACTTCATTTCGGTAATGCCAACCAACCTGTATGGGCCGAATGATAATTTCAACCTCGAAACATCGCACGTATTACCGGCTATGGTCCGCAAAATTTACCTGGCCAAATGCCTCGAAGATGCCAACTGGCAGGCTATTCGCAACGATTTAAACCGCCGCCCGGTTGAAG
>JBKEAN010000188.1:0-9035 GCA_047972415.1 Mangrovibacterium sp. | reverse complement strand
CAAAAAGTACAGCAGCTTTCGGTTATTCAAAAAGAATTTTGGCACCAACCATAAATAGTTGAGGTAGAATAGAGTGCCATAAATTGCCGTATTGAAATAGAATTGATTCAGAAAATGATCGTCGCTGCCCGCGCCAAAAGCATTGAGCAGGTAGCGCGGTATCAGAACAATAATTACCCACCCCAGGATGTGCATTAAAATGGCGAGGCGACGGCTGATATGAAATTTAAAAGGCATATACGATGTACGTTTATTCGTAACGCAGGGCATCAATCGGGTTCAGACTGGCGGCTTTGCGAGCGGGGTACCAGCCAAAGAACATACCAATTACAGTGCACACTGCAAAGGCAAAGATAACAGACAGGGGCATAATTACCGTCGGCCAGTTCAGGAAGGCTGAAACGATAAACGACGCACTCAAGCCCAATAGTATCCCGATAATTCCGCCGACCACACTCAGTAAAATCGCTTCGATAAGAAACTGAAACAGAATATCGCTGCCGCGCCCGCCAACTGACAGACGAAGTCCAATTTCGCGCGTTCGTTCGGTGACCGATACATACATGATATTCATAATCCCGATTCCGCCAACCAATAAGGAAATACAGGCGATTGCGGCCAATAAACCCGTCATTACATCGCTAATGGAAGAGAATGTTTGAACCAGTTCCGACTGGGAGCGGATTGTAAAATCATCCTGTTCGCTCTCAGCCAGTTTGTGCGATTTTCGCAGACTGGCGGTCATTTGTTCGATCGCCGCATCGTTTTGACTTTCTGATGCTGCCGATGCGAAAATGCCCTGAATATGGGTAATAGCCAGCAACCGCTTTTGTACAGTTGTATAGGGTGACAACATCAGGTCGTCCTGATCCTGACCCATGCCGTTTTCACCTTTTTCACCCAAAATACCAATTACCTTGAAGGGCATATTGTCAAAGCGAAGGGTTTTCCCAATCGGATCTTCATTACCAAATACTTCTTCTACAATAGTTTGTCCAATAATAACCACTTTGGCATAGGTATCAATTTCGCTTTGGGTGAACAGGCGACCTTCTTCCAGCGTGTATTTCCGAATCTCCATGTACTCGGCATTTACCCCGTAAATTGATGTTGGCCAGTTCAGGTTTCCAACAACGACCTGTCCCGAGGCCCTCACTTGCGGAGACACTGCACTAATGGCCGGGCAATCTTTCCGGATGGCGTCAATATCGCTTAGTTTCATTGTTTGAGTGTCGGAGTTGCCCATTTGAACTCCTCCGCGGGATTGCGAGCCCGGCATGGCAAAGATGAGGTTTGTTCCCATATCTGCCATTTGGTCTTGTATGCTTTTTTTAGAGCCCTGCCCAATAGCTAGCATGGCAATGACTGATGCAACTCCGATGATGATGCCCAGCATGGTGAGAAACGAACGAAACTTATTTCGCCGCAGGGCATTAAGGGCTATTTTTAAGGTATTCTTGTAGTTCATGTTCGTTCAAGTTTAAATTTGATCGTCGCCAACAGGTAGCGCGGCAAGCATTTCGGCTGCCCGGTAGCGCTCCTTTACAGTTTCCTCCCGAATAACGTAGCCATCGCAGAAAACGACGTTGCGACTTGTAAAGCGTGCAATATCCGGCTCGTGGGTCACAAAGGCAATGGTTTTTCCCTGCTCGTTCAGTTTCTGAAACAGGGCCATAATCTCGTACGAGGTGCGGGTATCAAGGTTGCCGGTTGCCTCGTCGGCCAAAATCACAACCGGATCGTTTACCAGCGAACGAGCTATCGCCACACGCTGTTGCTGTCCTCCCGATAATTGATTGGGCATATGGTGCATCCGGTCTTTTAACCCAACCGCTTCCAAAGCCGCTTCGGCCCGTTCGCGCCGCTCCTTCGAACGCACTTTGGCATTGTAGTACAGGGGCAGTTCTACATTTTCGACTGCCGTAGTCCGGGACAGCAGGTTATACGACTGGAATACAAAACCTAGTTTATTGTTGCGCAATCCGGCCAGTTGATTTTTATTCAAATCTCCCATACTAACCCCGTCCAGCAGGTATTCGCCCGAAGTGGGTTGATCCAGGCAGCCCAAAATATTCAACATGGTCGATTTTCCGGAGCCACTGGTTCCCATAATGGCTACAAATTCCCCCTCTTTTATTTGAAGGTTGATTCCTTTTAGGGCGTGAACGGTAATGTCGCCCATGTGGAAATCTTTCTTCAAATTGCGGACTTCGATTATTGTTTTATGATCGGTCATTGTTGTTTTTTATTTTCGGTTAGAACCGGGTGCTTTGGGCATAAACGGGCTTCTGGCTGCTTTGGCTTCTGCTTTTGTCAGCGATTTCATGGCAACAACTACGTCTTCGTTTTCGTTTAAACCATCCAATACCTGATAGTTCGCCTCATCGGTATCGCCCAGTTTAACGTTTTGGGCCTTCAACTCGTTGCCGCGCTTCACCCACACCTGTTTGGTACCGGCTTCGGGAGCGGGAGCAGGCAAATCTATTTTCACTTCGGGATGCAAGTCAGTATAGGCATTGGCAGTTTGCTCGTCCATTTGGAAATTAAGGGCTTTGGCTGGCATCAGTAAAATATTTTTTATCTCGGTCACGTAAAACTGCGCGTTTGCTGTCATGCCAGGCATTAGTTTTTTGTCCGGATTTGGGGCGTTAATCACCACGGTATAGGTAATTACGTTGGAACTTTCAACCGGTTGCAGGCGAATTTGGGTGACCAGGCCTTCAAAAGTTCGGCCGGGATAAGCATCTACGGTAAAGTCGGCGCGCTGCCCAAGTACCACGCTGCCTATGTCGGCTTCGTCAACATTGGCTTCAACCTGCATTTGGGTGAGGTCGTTGGCGATGGTGAACAGGGTTGGGGTGTTAAAGCTTGCAGCAACAGTTTGGCCCTCGTCAACCGCACGATCGAGAATAATGCCGTCGATCGGTGAATAAATCCGGGCATAATCCAGGTTTATTTTGTTCTTGTCGTAAACCGAGCGGGCATTGGCCAGACTTGCCACCGAGGTTTTGTAATTATACTCGGCCTGGTCAAAATCGGCTTGCGCAATCAGCTTTTTATCAATCAGCGCTTTGTACCGTTCGTAGGTTGCTTTTTGGTATTGCATCTGTGCTTCGGCCTGGTCAACCGTTGCTTTGCTTTGGTCGAGGCTCGCTTTTAGAGGGGTTTCATCCAGGTGGGCAAGCAATTGTCCCTTTTTTACCTCCGAGTTATAATCAACATAAATTTTCTGGATTACACCGGAAACCTGTGTGCCAACTTCAACGGTCTCAACGGCTTCGAGGGTTCCGGTAGCGGTTATTATTTCGCTGATGTCGCCACGGGTAACTTTGTCTGTTTCCAAATCAATGGCTGTTGCAGGGCCGGCAAGTGCCCGGTAAATGAAAACCCCGGCCACGATGAGCACTACCCCCAAACTAATATAAATAACTTTTTTTTTCATATGTATAAAAATTTGTTTTCCATTTAAACCTTGTCAAGTACGCTTGCAATAGCCAATGATTCGCTTCGCGGATTTCTCTTTGTTCAATTCATTTCCGATTTGCATGAGCGATGCCTCTTATGGCTACTTCATCGTTAAATTTTTTAAAGCGTTAACGGTATGCCTTTGTAAAAATCAAGTATTTTGTAGTTGAAAATCAATTGAAACTTAGATTGAAGCAGCTGACTCTCGGCCGTAATCAGCAAGTTTTTCTGGTACAAAAAATCAACCGAGTTCACGAGGCCCTGCTCAAATTTTTCGTTCGATACATTGGTGGCAGCATCTACTGCCTGGTAGTTTTCAAGGTTTGCCTCGAACTCGCTTTGTGCCGAATAAACATCGAGCGAAGCCTGTTCTATATCTTTGCGTAGCGTGTTTTTAGTGTTCAGCTCGGTCAGTTCGGCGTTTGACACGGCAATTTGAGCCAAGCCTACGCTGGTTTTGGCCTGCTTGCGCTGATAAATCGGGATGGAAAGGCTGAGCCCGAGCGCCGGGGTAACCTGATTTTTTAACTGCTCGGTATAGTTGAAACCGCTAAGCGAATTGGAGTAACCGGTGCTTAAACCGGCATTTGCCGATAGCGTTGGTTTGAAGGCGGCGCGCGCAATTTTTTCGTTTAACTGTGCTGCTTCTTTATCCGTTTCAACCATTTTTATTTGGGGTCGGATCTCCAGCGACTGTGCATAGACTTCGGCAGGCACCGGCTCCAGGTTTTTGTTTAAAATAGCAGCCAGGTCGGGCGACTCTATTTGGAAGTTCTTATCGGCCGGAAGCTCCATCAGCTGCATCAGCGTCAAGCGGGCGATACCCAGGGTCGATTTTGCGCTGGCCAAGGTTAATTTCTCAGTAGCCAGTTCCGATTGTATTTGCAGCAAATCGGCCTGGGAAATCATACCCAAGTTCAGGCGTTCTTCCGAAAGTTTCAACTCGTTGGTTGTTGTTTCAATCTGGTTTTGCGCATTGCCCACGCTTTCCTGCGCATACAGTACTTTCAGAAAGGCATTCAACACGGAAATTTCGACCGATTCTTTAATGGTTTCGGTATTGTAAATACTGCTTTTCAGTTCCAGTTCAGATTGTTTTATTGCATTGTTCAGCTTATTTCCGTTATACAGGACCATGCTGGAGCTAAGCCCGTAGTTGGTGCTGTTACTGCCATCGAAGCCGCCAAAACTGGCAGTGGAGCTGTTATAGGCTTTGCTCCAGCTAAAGTTTTGATTGACCGAAGCTCCCAGATCGGGCATCTTCGCCGCTTTCGACTGTTCTGTGTAAAGTTCGTTTTGATTGGTTGTTAATTCAGCCTGCCGAACCTGAATGTTTTGGTTCAGGGCATAGCCAATACATTCATCCAACGACCATTTTTGTTCCTGCGCTTGTGCTCCGAGGAAGGAGCCCAGCCAGAGTATGCTTGCCAGGATAAATTTTGGATACTTCATTTTTTTGTGCATTGATAGTTTAGCACCAAAACTACCAATGCTGACATTTATTTAAAAAGCAAATCGAAGTTTGAGGGAATTTTACCGACGTTTAGGCTGATTTTAAGAAAACCGGGCGTCGGAATAGTTGGTTATCAGCAACTCATTTAACTCGCCGCGTTTTAGTGGATTTGAATTTATCCGGCGAGTGGCCTTTACCCGGCTAATGTGGAACCCGGCATACAAAGTGTCGAAGAATTCGCTCTCGGCAACATGCCCGCGAACATCGGAATTGCTCAGCATCCAGCGGTACCCCAACTGGTCGAGTTCGGCACAAAAATCGTGCAGCCGGATTTGTTGCTTGTCGTTAAACCCGTCGCGCGCATACGCGGCAAAGCTGGAGCTTTGGCTTAGCGGTTTGTACGGTGGATCAAAGTAAAAGAAGGCTGGCCGACAGGTTCCAATTTGGTTTTTTGTAAAATCGCCGCAACGGATTTCAACCTTTTGAAGCGCCCGGCTCACCGCCCTCAAATTATCGGCGTCGCAAATTTTTGGTTTTTTGTGCGAGCCCATGGGTACATTAAACTGGTTGTTTCGGTTCACCCGGTAAAGCCCGTTAAAGCAAGTGCGGTTTAAAAAAATAAACAAGGCAGCCTGCTCAAGCATGGTGCTTTTCCGCAAATTGAATTGCGAGCGTTTGTCGTAATAATAGCCTTGCGTTGCTTCCTTATTGCCAGCTAACTCCGTGTATTCCGCTTGCATTTGCGCCAACAGTTTAATCAAGTCTTCCGGCGAACACGCAATTGCGCGGTAAGCATTTACCAAATCAGCATTCACATCGTTGATAATGGCTTTGCGTATATTCGGGAAATGGTTCAGCATCCAAAATAAAACAGCTCCGCTACCCACAAAGGGTTCCACGTAGTCGAACGGGGCCAAATGTAAATCTGGAGGTAGCAACAGGCGAATATCCTTCAGCAACTGGGTTTTCCCTCCCGCCCATTTCAAAAAAGGTTTTGCATGTTTCATTCAGGTTATCAAGACTCTTGTTAGCCGTTTCAAATTAAACAAAAGAAGTTGGAACCAAGTCCCGGCTTCGGGCTATATTGTGAATAAGCTATAAACCTTACCAGCCCAAAAACACCATACCGGCGCCGCTAACCAGGATGACAAGGCCTGCCAGTAGGTGTAGATAGCGTTCCTGATGGCGAAAATTGACAAACGAGAAACCTCTGTGACCAAGGTAAACAATAGTCATCATGGTTACCAGGGTTGCTAACGCAAACAAAACCGAAATCAATGCCATACCGCCAATGCTGTGCGAGTACGCAGGAAAGATCAGCAGTGGGATTAGTACTTCGCAGGGGCCGAACACAAAAATCAGGAAAATTATCCAAGGCGTGATGTTCACCTTCCCGGCTTCCTCTTCAGTAGTAGGTAAGTGATGGTTTTCGCGAACCGTTTTGGGCATCAAAAATCTGGGTAGATGTGCGTGATGCGAACTCTGCATATACTTGTAAACACCATAGAATGTATAAACCAGGCCGAACGCAAAGAGCAACCAACCGACCAATTCCCCGCGAAAAGCTTCGATGTTCTCCAAATGGCTCAAGCTGCTTCCCAAGGCAATTCCCAGAACCCCAATCAGTACCGAGCTTCCTACATGACCAATTCCCGAAATAAAAGTAATCCACATGGTGCGGGAAGTTGACCAGTTACGCGCTTTGCCGATGACAATAAAAGGGAGGTAATGGTCGGGACCCAATAGCGTATGGATAAAGCCAAGCGACAAGGCCGAGAAGGCCAGTAAATACAATTCGTTCATTTTACAATTGATTAATAAGCGAGGCCTGGCATGCAGCCCCGAAACCGTTATCGATGTTAACCACACTCACACCGCTGGCACAGCTGTTAAGCATGGCCAGCAAAGCAGATAAGCCACCAAAGTTGGCGCCATAGCCAACCGATGTTGGGACCGCGATGACCGGTTTATTAACCAGGCCGCCCACAACGCTGGCCAAGGCACCTTCCATGCCCGCTACCACAATGATCACCCGTGCATTACGGATAAGTTCAAGCTTGGCGAACAGCCGATGAATGCCAGCAACCCCCACATCATACACGGTTTCGACCCGGTTGCCCAGAAAACGGGCGGTTTCGACAGCTTCTTCAGCAACAGGCAAATCCGAGGTTCCGGCCGCCACAACGACCAGGTAACCTTTGGTGTTCATCTTTGCTTTTTGCTGGTAACTGATCGTTTTTGCCAGCGCGTTGTAACTGGCAGTGGGAATGCATTGCAACACAGCCTCGTATATGTCTGCCGTTGCGCGCGTGGCCAGCACATCAATGCCTTTTTCGTGCAGGCGAGCGGCAATTTGCGCTACCTGTTCCGGCGTTTTACCGGCCGCGTAAATAACTTCGGGAAACCCTGTGCGCCGTTCCCTGTCAGTATCAATTGTTGCAAAACCAAGCTCTTCGATTCCGTTTTTGGGAAGATTTTCCAAGGCATCAGTCAGGCTGATTTCTCCGTTTTTATAGCGTTCCAGTATTTCCTGTGGACTCATTTTCAATTTTTTTCTGTACGATTCGTTCAATGTCAGCGAGACGTAATCCGTGTTTGCGTGCCAGCTCTTTGCAATCATCGGCCTCGGGTTTCGAGTGGATCAACCTGCCCTGGAAGTAGCTTTGCTTTACGCGAACCGAACCCCAATCTGTTTCAAGTCTAATCTCTTTACGGCGAAGCATATATTTCATGAGGCGGCTTTCTCGAATGCCGAGCGAGGTAGAATGGGTGAACAGAATTGACTTCAGCACGTCAACCAAAGCGGGTTGACATAGCACCGAGAGCACCACAGCCGGACGTGACTTCTTCATTATGATCGGCACCAGCCATGCATCGCTTGCGCCTGCTCCAACTAATTGCTCCAGAATGAATTCGTAGTGTTCGGGGTTCATATCGTCAATGTTGCTTTCGAGGAGTACTGCTTCAACGCTTTCGAGATCGTTGCCTGGGGATTGATCCTGGAGTAGGTAAACGCGCAACACATTGGGCAGCTCGCTGTCGCGATTGCCAATTCCGTAAGCGGTTTTTACAATCGGTAATTCAATATTCGTGGTGAATGCATCGACCGTAGCGGCCAAAATGGCAGCTCCGGTAGGTGTTGTGGCTTCGTGGTTGACCAAGCCGGTTTTTATAGGTAGCCCCTGTACAATAAGCGCAGTGGCCGGAGCCGGTACCGGCATGATGCCGTGCGCGCATTTTACGGTTCCGCCTCCCAGTTGAATTGGCGACGAAAACACCTGATCAACCTTCAAATAGTCGAGGCAGATGGCTGCACCGACAATATCGGCAATGGAGTCGAGCGCACCAACCTCATGGAAATGCACCCGTTGAATATCGATATTGTGTACCCTGGCCTCCGCTTCGGCGATCATCCGAAAAATTTTCAATGCCGTTTTTTTTACCTCGGCAGAAAGCGTGCTGTTGTTCACCAACTCTTCAACATGGCGCAGGTGCCGGTGCTTTTCGTTGTCCGGATTTTCAACAATTACATCAACCTTGGTTCCCGAAATCCCCCTGCGCGTATCGGTTTTTACCTCCAACCGAAAGCCTTCAATATTTAATTTTTCAAGTTCGGCAGTCAGGTATTCGGCATCAACACCCAGATCGACCAACGCGCCCAAGTTCATATCGCCGCTAATGCCGGCAAAACAGTCGTAGTATAGTATTTTCATTTTCTCAGTTTTCGGTTGACAGTTTTCAATCCACCCCTATTTTTGTCCCTTAAGGACACGGTTCAGTTTGCCAGAAACGAGTCCTTCGCGGTCAATGCGAACCTCGGTGAATCCAAACGATTTGATGGTGCTCAACACTTCGGGTTCGAGTGTAACCAGTTTTTCCATTTTGCTTGGCGGCACTTCAATTTGCCCGTAATTGCCGTAATGCCGGACACGAACGTCGGCAAAACCCAGTTCGTTCAGGTAATTTTCGGCAGCTTCAACTTGCTTCAACTTTTCGAGGGTAATGGAATGATTGTACGGAATACGCGAGCTCAGGCACGGGCTGGCAGGCTTTTCCCAATTGGGTAAATTGAAGTAGCGGGCCATAGCCCGAATTTCGTCTTTTGAAATCTGGCACT